>WFTO01000343.1 GCA_015485435.1 Anaerolineae bacterium
CTTCTGTGGCGGCTTTGGCGCAGCGATCATCCACTCGCGGGCTTTCTGGCGGCAGCGATAGTCGGTCGAGGCCTCTTACTTTCGGTCAGCTTCCCGACGCATGCGCCCGACCTGTTGTTTTTCGTTTTGATGGGCTTGGGCTTTGGTTTGGACCAGACCCGTAAGGAGGAAGTGGCCTGGTCCCCTCCGGATACGCTGTTTCTTTTGGCCGTGGGCGCGGTGGGAGCGTATGGCTTCAGTATGAGCGCAGCCGGGCCTGGAGGGTGGATGGTCTGGTTGCTTGCTATACCAGGGATGATGATGGTCATTATGGCGTTGATGTGGCGCCCATCCCTACACGTTCCATCATGGACGTGGGTTCTGTTGGCGTTTTTGCTTCCTGCTTTGCTTTGGAATCGACGCCTGGGCATGGATGCAATGGCCGCGTGGCTTTGGTTTCTGGCATGGCTGATGCTGTGCACACTGATGCCTTTGGTAAAATGGAGCTTCGCTCAGGCCCGCGATCCCGAGACTGCCTATACAATCCCTCAGGCCATCCAGTTTCTACTCTCAATGACATGGATTGTCTGGCTATTGGCGCTGCCCTTCAATCTGCCACGCCTTGGCGACATCGCCTATAAAAGCGCCTGGCTGACCTCAGACCCCGATCTCCGGCAGGGGTATTATCAGCGGGCGCTCATGCTCGCACCTTACGACCATGTGATGGCCACGGGCATGGCCTGGCGCATGCGTCAACTGGCAACGACCGTTCCAGCCCAGGCAGCGGAGCTGAACCAGGCCATCGCCCAGGCCTATGAGGAGGCGATGGCCGCGCAGCCGCTGGCGCCCGAACCTGTGGCCGCATATGCCCGCTGGTTGGCGACTCAACCCGACGCCCAGCAGGAGGCGTTGCGCATGTTCGACCGGGCGCGACATCTTTCGCCAAACGATCCACAATTGCTGAGTGATCGCGCTATGGCGCTGGCCGCTACGGGAGAACGCGAGCAAGCCATCGAGGATTTGCGCCATCTTCTGACTCTCGATCCCCTCTATGGCCCCACATATCTTCATTTAGCCAGACTCTATGAACAACTAGGAGATGAAGTATCGGCTCAGGCAATTAGAGAACAGGGAAGAAAAAACGTACCATGGTGGCAACCATTGCAAACGTCACCATGACCTACACGACTGGATCTTAGTCACGGCCACTTTGTCATAAAAACAGAATGCACTATAATCACATTGCGTCCTGTGCAGTCCTGATAAGTCGCTTCACTCTTGCAGAATGACAATCTTTGCCACAAAGGACAAGACATCCAGAAAATTTTAAGATGATTTTTTGTGTCATAGTGTTCTTCGTGGTTTAGGAGAGAGGGTCAATAAAAAACTCTCTGTGAGCTATTTGGCCATTTTCAAACCCGACTCAAAGGAGGAGCCATGTCCCATCAGATCATTCACACGGACAAAGCGCCCGCAGCCGTGGGCCCTTATTCACAGGCGATTCGTGTGGGCAATCTTGTGTATACAGCAGGTCAGATCGGTCTTGATCCCTCATCGGGGACATTGCAAGAGGGCATAGAGGCCCAAACGCATCAAGTGTTGAGCAACTTGCGAGCGGTGCTGGAAGCCGCTGGCGCCAGTCTGTCTACGGTCGTGAAGACCACCATCTATTTGGTGGATATGGCCGACTTTGCCCTGGTTAATCAGATTTACGGCGCCTATGTTTCCGACGCCCCGCCAGCTCGATCCACGGTCGCGGTCGCTAGCTTGCCTTTAGGCGCACTGGTCGAGATTGAAGCGGTCGCCTATGTCAACGCTACATGACATCGATCCTTTGCGGTCACATTGCTTGCCAAAAACCAAGATTCGGAAAACACACCTCCTTACGGGCATTCAGGAAGCTTGAGAACGAGTTGTTAGATTTTGTGAAAAGTTAATCTTCTTTTCATTTTCGTGATCAACGTTTTTGCGCATTTTCGAGGCATGAGGTATACTTGCCGCAATCATTTATCCTGGAGGAGAAGGCTTCATCCAAATGAACAATCCTAAATCCATTTCCGAATCATCTGCTGAGGAGGTGACTCCGGAAACCATCCCCACAGAAGCAATCCTGGCAGAGACAGAAGCAACCATTGAATCCACTGAAAACGTCATTGAATCCGAGCCACAGCAGGACATCCACCCGATGGAACAGCTGTTGCAGGATTCCGCTTATGATCTGCGGGAGCTGGAAGTCGGGGAAATTATTGAGGGCGTCATTGTTGGCATTTCAGACAACAATGAGGTGTTGGTGGACATCAACGCCAAGTCAGAGGGCGTGATTCCCGCGCGTGATTTGGACCGGGTTGACGAGGAAATACGCGAACAGCTGAAACCGGGCGATAAAATCTTCGTTCAGGTCGTCCGCCCCACAAGTCGCGAGGGCAACGCCGTGCTCTCACTCTCCCGCGCTCTCGCTGAATATGATTGGCAACGGGCGCAGGAATTGCTGGAATCACAGGAGATTTTTGAGGGCGAGGTGAGCGGTTACAATCGTGGCGGCGTCATTGTCTACCTTGGGAAAGCGCGTGGCTTTGTTCCCGCTTCTCAACTGGTCAGCGATGAAGGCAAAAAGCAAGAGGACAGCGAAGATCGGTTCAAAGACCTGGTGGGCAAGAAGTTGATGCTCAAGGTTATCGAAATGGACCGCAGTCGCAATCGTCTCATCCTCTCGGAACG
The DNA here is from genome assembly GCA_015485435.1 of Anaerolineae bacterium. Lineage (GTDB taxonomy): Bacteria > Chloroflexota > Anaerolineae > J102 > J102 > M2005. The sequence continues at coordinate 2,698 of WFTO01000343.1, forward strand.
CCAGGCCATGCGCGAATACCGCCGTCTGCAGAAAGAGAAACTGCTGAGCGAACTTCAGGTTGGCGAGGTCCGGAAGGGCGTGGTGAGTAGCATGGCTCCCTTTGGCGCTTTTGTGGACCTCGGTGGCGCTGACGGTCTGATCCATCTCACCGAACTTTCCTGGCGTCGCGTCCAGCATCCCTCAGAGGTGGTGAACATCGGCGATGAGGTTGAGGTCAAAGTGATTAGTGTGGACCGGGAACGGCGACGGATCGGCCTGAGCCTGCGTCAGTTGCAGCCTGAGCCATGGAGCATCATCCACGAGAATTACGCTATCGGGCAGCTGGTGGATGGCGTCATTACCCGTCTGACCAGCTTTGGCGCATTCGCACGCATCGATGACACCATCGAAGGCCTCATCCATATCAGCGAACTGTCTGACCGACGCATCACCCATCCCAAAGAGGTGGTGAAAGAGGGTCAGCAGGTCACCTTGCGCATTATCAAAATCGAACCCGAGAAACGGCGCATGGGCCTCAGCCTGAAACGCGTCCCCGAAGAGGAATACGCGGTCATTGACTGGGCCCCTGATGAAGAGGGCGGCGAAGCGACCATTGGCGAATCGGTGGACACGGAAGTCGTCCAGGAAGCCTATGAGGACGCAGCGGCAGCTCTTTCTGAAGAGGAAGCCAGCGACGAAGCGTCAGCTGCCGAAGTCGTTGCAGAGATGGAATCCGAGGCTCCGGAAGCCGTTGTGGCCGAGGAATCGGTGGAAGAGGTTGCCGAAGAAGTGGAAGCTTGATTTCCTCCGACACCTATGTATGAAACCAATGATAAGCCGTCCCGCCGGGGCGGCTTTTTGGTGCGCATACGCATCGGGGCGCTGGTGTAAGCGCGAAGATACAGTCTCGGCCTGCCAAGAGGGCATTTCAATGGTGGGGCGGTCCAACATTTGTCGAATGAATGCGGTTCTGGAGGCCTGCGGGCGCCCATCTTCCTTCGCAGACAGCAGTTTACGTTTCCACAGGGAATCGTGCGGCGGAACGCCTTCGACCCTTGATTTTCATCGCTGGGGAGGCGTGGACGCTTAGGTTTTCTATTTTGAGACGTTCCCGCCAAAAACCGTCTTGACAATCGTGCAAACTGCTGCTAAGCTGTAATTGGGACTGACGGATAGCCGATCACAATTGAAACGTAATTAGCTCATGCACATTCACGCCATTCATCTCTTTTTAGGTTAATTAAAACGGCGGCACCTTTGAGACAATCCGCGTCTGGAGGTGACCGCCGTTTTTTATCCCACATTTCCACTCAGGTCTCAATGGCGAGGCCTTCCTGCGCACAGGAGGTCGTTATGATTCGCGAAGC
>WFTO01000344.1 GCA_015485435.1 Anaerolineae bacterium
ATGTTGATGGCTCAAAAAGGGATCGCTGGCTATTTCTTGCGTCGACAACACCCAATAGACAAGTTTATCCACCCAAACGCCGATGAACACAAAGACGTCGCATGTATTCAACTTGAGCTGTTGGAAGTTCATCCAAAAAGGCGATTGATCGCCCCAATGCAACGCCCTTGCAATCAAAGCGCCCCGTTTTTTGGCATGGATGGCTCGTGAGGCTTTGACCTCTACTTTAATCCCCTCAAACCAGAGATCATATTCACCATCAAAGTTTGGGTCGATGGCCTTGCTGGGTTTTTGAAACCGATGATCAAGATCGCGTAAATGCTTTTCAGCCCAAATTTGTCCGAAGACTCGTGGAGACAACTCAAAAAGTTCTAGATAACGGTTTGATGAAACGTAGCGTTCCCGGAGTCCCTCATATTCTGAGAAAGACAAAATCCCCCTATCGATTAAGAAGGAAATGATATACTCATACTCATTAAATGGATAGACTGCGCTAAGAGCTTCCAGACGCGCTTTTAGCAACCCACTATCCTCTTGGGAAAGTGATGCTGAGAGCATCTCCAAATGCCTTTTCAATTGTTGCAGATCCATATCAACCCTCTCCAACTTCCAGCTCCGGAAATGGGTTTCGCCACTGCCATCCTGTTTTGCCGGTGCGCCGATAATGCTCCAGCCGTCGAATGGTTATTTCAGCAAAGATAGGATCGATATCCATGGTGAAGACCCGTCGACCAAGCATTTCGCCCGCCAATAGCGTGGTGCCGGAATGGGCAAACAAGTCCAATACAATATCATCCTGTTGGCTGCTGGTTTCCAGGATGCGAAGGATGGCTTTGAGCGGTTTCTGAGCATAACAACCAGGGACATTCTCCTCCATTCGGTAGAATACCTGCTGAATATCAACCCACACATTGCCTGGGCGAATGGTGTCGGATTTACTCCGTTCAAGATTTTCAGTGCGCTTGCCGCCAACCGTCTTATAATAACCCTTCAAAATTTTGGGGATATCGGTATAGACTACATGAAAAGGGGGGTTGCCTTTAATGTAATGGAGCAACTCCTGACGCACCCACATCCAGTTTTTTTGTGTGCCGAAACCGCGCTGGTTCCGAACGGTAATGAAATTTCGGGAGCGTAGCGTGGCGTTCCATTGCCGCATGAGGATTATGAAGTCAGGAAGGGGTTGGAAATCCTCTCGATAATCCGCGCCAATCCAAACATAAAAGTGTGCATGTTCCGCCAAAACAGCAACTGTATGACTGACCCACTTTTGTGAAAATACAAGATAATCTTTGAGATCGATTTTAGACAATTGTTGTGTATTGGCATTCCCAACCTTGATGTTGTAAGGGGGATCATTCACCGCCAAAGCAATGCGATAGCCGGCGGTCAAGCGCTGCACATCCTCTTCCCGCGCGGCATTCAACACCCCGACACGGTGTCCAGACACAGGGTCTTCCCATATCTCTCCAGCTTTCAGCCTGCAAAATGCCAATAAACGTTGGCGCAAGTCCGGATGCTTGTCCAGGCGGGGCAACCTTTCTCGCCTGGTTGTTTGGGGTTTTGTTGTCTCAGCAGGAGGAAGTTCGTTTTCCTGAAGCTGGAATAGCCTCGCCTGTTTCATCAGTGATCTCCACAGAAGATTCCATCATGATGCCTCATCAGTGTGGGTTGCGCTCATTATAACACGCGCCGCTTCCTCAAAAAATCTTTATCAATCATTGACAGCATAAGCGCTGGCTTCGTCGGCAAAGCACCATGCCATCGTAATGGACGCGTCCAAAACAAAATCCGCTTCCTGTTTCACGCCCGGCCTTCCTCTATCATGTCTTTCACCGAATGCCCTTCTAGCCGATAACGCTGTCGTAAGGATTTGATGTCAGCGATGGCATCTTCGGGCGACATGACGGCGGACGATGGAATGGGCTCTAAAGCGGCGGTGGGGACATTGTGGCGGGTAATGATGATGCTCTCTCCCCGGGCGACGCGTTCCAAAAGTTGTGAGAAATGCGTTTTTGGCGTAACTACTAAGGTTGGTTGGTCAACGCCGTTCCGCCCGAGGCTGCACCCTCGGGTTACGGATGCGAAGTCCGTTGGGCTGGGCGTGAACAGCCCCGCAGGAGGCTTGGCAATGGTAGCCCAGCGGTTCAGCGCCGGGCGATCTAGGCTAGGCGACTAGGCGACGCTAGCCCAGCGGTTTGTCACCGGGAGATCCTTCAATCCAGTTTACAACCTGATCCAGGGCTACCTCCACTTGCTCGCCCGTCTCCATGTCGCGCACCGTGGCCACGCCCCGTGCAAGTTCGTCTTCGGCGACGATGGCTGCGTAGCGCACGCCCGCCTTGTTTGCACTCTTGAGCTGGGATTTGAGGCTGCGGTCGCCAAAGGCCAAGACGGCAGGAATCCCTGCAGCCCGCAACGCGTCGGTCAGCTTCAATGCAGCCAGCTTGGCTAGAGGCCCACGGTGCAAGGCCATGACCACTGGTCGAGGCAGATCAGGGGGTTGGATGCCCTGGGCCTTAAGGCTGAGCACGATGCGCTCGACGCCGATGCCCACGCCCACGCCGGGCGTCTTGGGTCCGCCCACCGACTCTACCAGACCATCGTAGCGGCCTCCGCCGCACAATGCGTTCTGCGCGCCCAACTCCTGAGCCCACACCTCGAACACGGTGCGCACGTAATAATCGAACCCGCGCACCAGGCGGAAATTGACCTCATAGGGCATGTTCAGAGCCTGAAGATAACCTTGCAGCGTGTCGAAATGCTCAGCGCAATCATGACAGAGATGGTCCACACTCTTGGGCGCGTCCGTGAGCAGGGCCAGGGTCACCTCTTCTTTCGTATCCAACACCCGGAGCGGATTGACCTTCAAACGCCGCCGATCGACTTCGGGCAATTCCTCGTAATGCGCTTCGAAGTATTCCACCAGCTTTTCGATGTAGGGCGGGCGGCAGACTGGACAACCGATGGAGTTGATCTGAAAGCTGACGCCTTGAAAGCCCAGCTCTTTGTAGAGATTGTACGCGAGCTGCATGATCTCCAGGTCTGCCGCGGGATCCTCCTCGCCTAGCAGCTCCACGTTGAATTGCGTGTGCTGGCGAAAACGCCCGGCCTGGGGCTTTTCGTGGCGGAAGAGTGGCCCGATAGCAAAGAGCTTCACCGGCTTGGGTCGGGTGTGCATGCCGTGCTGCACATACGCGCGCATAATGCCCGCGGTGAACTCGGGTCGCAGGCTGATGTGCGTACCATCCAAATCCTCGAAACTGTACAGCTCTTTATCGAGAATAATAGCCGTGCCTTCCTGCAATCCACGCAGAAAGAGCCGGGTTTCCTCCAGAATGGGCGTGTCGATCTGCTGATAACCATAGCGATCGGCCAGCTCCAAGGCCTTTTCTAGCACAAACCGCCAGTAAGGAAACTCTTCAGGAAGGACATCTTTGAAGCCTTTAAGCGTCTGAAATTTGGGCATGATGGATTCGTTCAGGGAAAAGGGAGAGATGAATGATGGTCGTCATTATACCATTTTCGACGCGGAAAAGAACATTACGCACCTATCCTAACGCATCACAACTCGAAGACAACTACGCTCTACCCCAGAGCTTGGGAGCACACATCCCGATATCCACAATGGCGACATCTCGCTGGTTCTTCATGGTGTCGAGACGCGTCTCCTGTTTGTGCGGCCCGCCGCATCGCCGATAACGTAGCCAACAACTCCCGTCGTAATGCGTCGGTATAATCTAACCTTATTGTGGCGTCGGCATATTGCAAAATGCCATGATCTGGTCGCACTCCGAATACATCCTCAACCAACAGACAATAGGCCGCCAATTGCATGACATGGGCATGATAAGGCGCTCGACCTGACAACCGGGTTGATTTCACTTCGACAGGCACCCAGACTCGCCCCTGTTGAACAAGATAGTCAGGCTTGCCGGTCAAACCATATCGTGAAGAGTATAAAGGACGCTTGTTGCGTTGCCATTTGCTGGTATCAGAGTAGCTAATGCGGCCTACGGGCATCCCGCTCAGTCGTCGTTTGCGTTGCGCTACCATCCACAAAAGCGCTCCCATGAGGAAAAGTAAGCATGCAAGCAGAATCAACGACATCATAGAAGATTTTTACTGTTGGGAAAAGGGCAAAATAATAATGGGCTTGCCCTGAGGATTCCAAGACGTCAACCATCGAGCATCCTCGGGCGAGAGACGAATACATCCTCTCGATGCAGGCGCCGCACCTAGATCATCCCAACCGACATAGACTTTTTCGCCTTGTTCATTCAATCGATAGGGCAATCCATGAATCAAAAAATTGCCTCCGCGCTGAAACAACCACCATCCGTCATCAGCCATGACGCCACCAAGCCCCTGAAACGTGCCCCAATATTCACCCACTACCCCGAACCATGATGGCGTCTCCCAGCCTTTGGCGGGGTCGCCCGTTGTGACTGCCAGGGCCGCCAGCAATCGGCCTTTTTCCATGATATACAACGTTTGGCTATCCTGATCCACCAGCAAAAAGTCACCCATGGGGTTTAGGCCATGCTTTTTGGCAACGGCAAGTACAAAGGCTGGAGGGGTTGGCGGGGATGCATCTTCTGCTGGGGGCGTTAGAGTGGCTGGAGAACGCGAGGCAGGCGCAAGGGTAGCTGTTGGCAGAGGAGGAACGGCAAGGCGTATCTGCGGAGTATGCGAAACCGCCCGGACGAACCCGGGCGTTTTTGTGGGGGTGGGGGTTGCAGCCATCGCCAGAACGTCATCACCGGCAAGCAAACTGACGCTCCATGCCGCTCCTGCCGCCAGAAACACCAAAGCGACGAAAACAAAGGCAAGCAACTGAGATCTAAGATTTTCCACAGGCTTCTAGAATGTGTGTGAGGATGTTACTTCCACGTTCCTGACATTATCGCAAGAAGAGGAACAAGGCCAATGCCAATAACCAACTCGCCAACAACATCAGCAAAAGAGCGATACGCCGAAATGTTTCCGCAGCCGCGACCTGGCGCCCATGACGTTCATGATGACGCACGCCGCGAATCAACGCCTGTTGATTGCGATGTTCAGCACCCAATCGAGCGAGATACCATGCTTGATGGCAATACACCCATTGGCCAACCTCACTGGCGGAGATTGTGTCCAATGACTTGGCGGGCTTAAAACTCAATTCGCGGCCTCGTTGATCCGTCAGGCAAGATCATTTTCGTTGCGAACGATGGACTCAAACCGCTGCAAGGCTCGCTCCAGCTTGCGTTGGCGCACTGCGACCGTGAGATCGCCGCGTGTGCGCTCTGTGACGCCACGCACCACATCGGTTTGGCGACGCAAACCTCCTGTCAACGCATCCGGGAAATCGATGGTCACCAGTGCGCTGTAAATTTCATCCATCTTTTCGAAATAGACTTCTGCTTCATCCAGCCGATCCTGACGGATGAGATCCAGAATAAATCGGCGCATTTCGGTCGCCGCTTCCGCCAATCCGCCCAGATAGGCGCTGCTGGGAACATTCAATTGCGTTGGAGTCGGAAGGGGATCGTGATGGATGAGTGCGTAAACGAGGTGGGCCTCCACCACCTCTTTGAGTGCGTCGCGAGTATAACCAGCGTAATACAGGTCGGGATACTCGGCCAGATTGGAGGTCATTTGCTTGGCCAGCGCATCCACCTGTGTCAAGAGCTCTCGAGCCTTTTCGAATTCATGACGATGACAGGCGCGAATGCTCAGAGAACAATGGCGGATCAACTCACGCGACCGCTTTAAGGCGTCGTCGCGAGCCGCGTTGCGGGCGTCAAAATCTTGACGGATGAAGTCGATAATCTCGTGCAGATTGTCCATAGAGGATGATTATAACGTTTCTGCAACGAGTTCGGCAATATCTTTGACAACGACGCCATTCTCTTCTTGCTTCGAGGCGTCGGTAAGCATAGTCAAGCAGAAGGGGCACCCGACAGCGATGCAGCTAGCACCCGTCTCCACCGCCTCTTCATAGCGTTTGATATTGACGGCTTGCGTTCCATGCTCCTCCTCCTTCCACATTTGGGCGCCTCCAGCACCACAACAGAAGGATTGATTTCGGGAATGTTCCATCTCCACCGTCTCGGCTACCACAAACGACAACGCCTCGCGAGGCTCGTCATACACGCCATTATGTCGTCCCAGATAACAAGGATCATGGAATGTGACCGTTTCTTGCAGCTCTGTCTGCGGCCGGATTTTTCCCTCTTTTATCAGCTGATCAATAAGCTGTGTATGATGAATGACATCATAGTGACCGCCGAATGCACCATATTCCGCGCCAAGGGTGTGCAAACAGTGCGGGCAGGTGGTCACGATCTTTTTCGCGTGGACTTCGTTCAACGTTTCCACGTTTTGGGTTGCCAACTCAAAGAAGAGATATTCATTCCCAGCCCGACGGGCCGAATCACCGGTGCAGGTTTCACGATTGCCCAGGACAGCGTAATTCACGCCAGCCTCATTGAGAATCTTTGCCAGCGCTTTCGCGGTCGATTGAGCGCGACTGTCATAAGATGGCGCACATCCAACCCACCAAAGAATTTCGAAATCGGGGTTCTCGTCCACAGTGGGCACCTGCAGTCCCTCGGCCCAGGCCATACGGTCCGATGCACTCAACTTCCAGGGATTCCCCGTGCGCTCCATCCCCGTAAACGCGGTTTGCAATTCGCCGGGGAAGTCGCTTTCCATAAGCACCTGATTGCGGCGAATGTGAAGGATGTCGAACATGGGCTCATTGCCGACCGGGCACACTTCCACACATGCACCACAAGTGGTGCAGGCCCACAAGGCGGACTCCGTCAGCGCAAAATCGAGGAAGGTTTCTTCCACATCGCCGCCCGAAGCCAACAGGTCCACGTGATCGTTGATGAAATATCGTTTGTTGATCTCAAGCGCCGAGGGGGAAAGCTCTTTGCCAGTGATGTAAGCGGGACAGACATCCTGACAACGATTGCACATAATGCAAGCATAGGGATCAAGGATGCCTTTCCAGGTCAGATCAGTTAACTTAGCGGCCCCGAACTGCTCGATGCTTTCATCATCAAAATCGATGGGCTCCATCGCTCCCAACGCTGGTCGGTCTGGCTTGACCAGAAAATTGACGCCAGCCATCATTAGATGAAAATGTTTACTATGCGGGAAATAAGGGATAAACGCCAGGATCAACCCCAGCGCAATCCACCAAGAGGCATGCTGCCAAAAAATCAAGGTGGATTCAGACATGCCAGACCACAAGGTGCTGACAGCCGAAGCAAAGGGCTGATAGGCATCCCATCCCTCATGTGCAATCGTAAAACTTTCGCCAAGAAAACGAAAGCCCACATGGAAAAGAATAAACAAGCCCACAATCAATGAATCCCTTTTCACCCCTCCTTTCAGGACCTTTTCATGCAATTTGATGTTTTCATGATAGGAAAGATGGGGATCATGGGCGAGAAAGCGCCGCACGAGGAAGTATGTCATGCCCACAAGGGCGGCCACACTCAACAAATCGGCTAGAAACCGGTAGGTGTTGCCGAGCCAGCCGGTTCCCAAAAACTTAATGGGGAAATACCCTTGCAGCACATCCCCAAAGTTCACCAAGAAATAAAACATAAAACCCCAGGCCACAAACGCATGAAACAAGCTGGAGACGGGCCGTGTCTTCCATATTGGTCGCAACGTCACCCAATTCACCAGGGCCTCCCAGGCACGACGCTTGATATTGGCATCATCATAGTCGCCCTGGCCACGCCGAATGACCAGATACACCTTGTAAAAGGCCCAATATCCATTGTAAATGGTCGCCAGAACAAAAACAGCAAAAATGATTTTTTCGATCAATGTGAGCATGGGATACTCCTTGCGGGGATTGATGAATGTTCAGGAGACGCCAATTGGAAGTCATGCTACAACAAACTCGTCCATTTTCGCAAGAATGAACCCTCCTTCGTCACGCGTCGCGTCATCAGTCATCCGAGTCTTTTCTACGATGACCATTCGAAGAAACGCCTTCAACCATACTAGCCCTGGCCGACTGAAGTCACGCTCGGGAGAACTGCGCCCCAAATGGAGCTGCACACGTCTGACTGACCATCTCATTTTCCCATTTTCATCACTCAACCCATGCGCGTGATGCGTTTCAGAATTGGAGCAAAGCCTCAAGTAGCACAATTGGCTTCCGTGGGGCTTAGACTTCCGTGTTCTACGAGGCCAAGGAAGCCTTTTTGGGCGATGCGCCCTCACATTGAAAGCCCCCCTGCGCGCAGATTTCTTGACAACCCCTGCAATTTAGGGCAGGATCAAGCTACCGCGATGTTTTTCAAGCCCCCTCCCCCGCTTCAACATCGTCTCTCATGCCCTATCTTACCTTGCCCACGAATCAGACCGTGTATTTCAGACAATCATCCTTTGTTGTTGGCTCCGATTCCTCCTGTGATCTTCCGATTTCTGGAAGAGGCGTCGCGCCGCGGCACCTCATCCTGCAAACACGAGGCGAACATTGGCAGGTTGCTCCCTTGGCAATGTCAGCCCCAGCCGCCATCAATGATCAGCCACTTACCGGTCTGACCATACTGCATGATGGCGATCACATCCAGGTCGGAGAAGAGATCGTATTGGTTTGGCATGAGCGCGAGCAAGAAGAAGCGAAAAAAGGCCCCTGGATGGGGTTGTTGTTCATCCTCTTGGTAGTGGTGGCGATGTTAACCACCACGTTTGCCATTTATCGTTTCGAAAGCAATTATCTGCTCAGTTTGCCATTCATCACACCTCAGCCAACCGCTATCCAAGCCGAATTTGCACCTCCCCAAGACAAGACGCTGCAACCGAGCGGGCTCAGTCACGAGGAGCACCCGGTCTATCAATTGTCTATTCCTTCGGGCACCGAATAATCGAGAAAACACGCCGGCTTTTACCCCTCTTGCTTGCGAGCCAGTTGTAAAGCCATCTGCAGAAAATCGGTCGAGAGGAGTTTAAGGACCAGTCCTAATCCTAAATACATGAGGCCGCCAATGAAGGAGGCCGCCACAGCCACCACAAAATGGTCGGCGACGAAGTTCCGGAGTAGAAGGAAGGGAATCCCGAGCAAGAGGAGGCCAATGAGTTTGCGCCAGGGGAATTGCAGCGCATGGCGCACCTGGGAAAACAACAGCAAGGCATACACATTCAGACCGATGGTTAATGCCCAGGCGGTGCCAACCGCGCCAAATCGTGGCGTCACATAAAGGGCGCTGCCCCAAAAGGTCACGGCGCCTACGGCGATGGCGATCAATTTCACTCGCGGGCTTTGGTGCACGGCGGCCGCCACGGTACCCACGCCAACTAGCACCAGGGCGGGTAACGACAGCAACATAACCCGCAGCACGGTCGCGGACTCGCCATATTCGCTGCCCAGGATCAAGGGCAACACCCAGTCTGCGGTATATTGCACAGCAATCACTGCGATCACCGCAAGCGCAGCCCCCCAGCGAGTCAGGGTTTGCAGCCAACGCCCCACCCTCTCCTGTTGCCCACCTTCATGAAACTCGGTGACCGTGGGGAGGAAGGACCGAATGAGCTGATCGATGATGGTATAGACGAGGAAAAAGACGGTTAAAGCGAGATCATAAAAGGAGACCTGGGCAGAATTCCCTGTCAACAACTGAACCAATACGGTGCCTGTGCGGAACAGCAAAATCAGGCCCACGTTGGTCGCCCAAAAACCCAACCCCATGCGTAGATAAGGCGCCAACACGCCAAAGCGGGGCCGCAATGTCCGCCATTGGAACCAGTCTCGCGTCCACCAGATGGCAATGGCGAGGTAGATGACCTCGTTGAGCGTATAGGCAGTCATCTGAGCTGTCAGGCTATATTTGCCCGCGATCAAAACCAAGGGAAGCTGAGTCATCAATCGCCAAGAAAGCTCCGTTGCCCATTTGCCCATCTCTTTACGGGCATAAAGCAAATGAAAACTCGTCCATGAGAGGATGTGCAGACCTGCGGAGATGCCGATCAAGGCTGCGGGCCAGCCTGTAAGCCATGGGGCGATCCATGGTCCCACAAGCAACATGATGGGCACGAGCATGGCTGCCAGGAAAAGTCGAACAAGAAAGGTTTGCCCAAAGAGTTGTCGAGCCTTCTGCGGGTCCTTCTCTAACAGCGGCGGGATATGGCGCCCAAACACCTCCAGGCCCCCCAAATCGCCTACCCACCACAACAGTAACGAAAGGGACATGGCCAAAGCGAAGCGACCGTATTGATCCGGCCCCATCCATCTCGGCACCACAAGCGCCCACAGCGCCCCCCCCATCAACTGAATCATTTTATTGATGGTGATCAGAGAGAGGTTGCGGCCCATTTTCCGGGCTTCGGTGGTCATGGTCAGCTTCCACAAAAAAGCCCGGCATGAGACCGCCAGGCCAAAGATAGATGATGCATTTACCAGATCGGGAAAGTTGTAGGGCGGGTGGGACTCGAACCCACAAGGGCCTGCGCCCGGCGGATTTTAAGTCCGCTGCGTCTGCCAATTCCGCCACCGCCCCGTATTGGTTTGTCTATTCCGATGATAACAGTCTCAGCGAGGATCGTCAAGATCTGATGGCGAAACCAAATACGGTATCACGTCTCACCCCCCACCTATCTCAGAGTGGGGAGATACAGTCTCGACGAAACCAAAAAAGAACGCCAGGAGGAACCTGGCGAATTAAGAGAGGCGACGGCGGGATTCGAACCCGCGATGGAGGTTTTGCAGACCTCTGCCTTAACCACTTGGCTACGTCGCCTTGCGCTGTCTATTTTACGCTGAAATCGATGAGATTGTCAACATTAAAATGGGCTTCGGAGATCCGCCCGACCTCCGAAGCCCGAGAATTCAGGGTGTTGGTGCAGGTGTGGGTGCGGGAAGCTGTGTTTGCAACAGAGAGAGGTACTGATTCACCAATTGTTGAAGATCGCCCGGCAACGGCGGAATCATCTCTGGGGAAAGATTCTTTTCGATGTTCGCCGCGGCAACTTGCGCCTGAATCCATTCGCCAAAAGCTTGTAAACGACGGTTGTCGAGCTCCTGCTGATCAACGGGATGGTTTGGATCTTTCTCTTCAACCAAAAGAATGGCATAGCCATCGTTCAATTTAACGGGCCCACCGATCTGACCTGGTTCGAGCGAGAAGGCGACTTCATCGAACGCGTCGCCCATCTGACCACGGAAGACCCATCCCAATTCGCCACCGTTTTCCGCGGTAGCAGGATCGTCGGAGACCTCTTTAGCCAAGGTCGCGAAGTCTTCACCGGCTTCCAGACGCGCTTTGATATCCTCAGCTTCCTTCAATGCCTCGGCGTCGGCCTTTTCAATGGACGCCTGATCAGGTGTGCGGTCGACCCGGGCGAGAATGTGGCGAGCGCAGACCTGGTCTTCGTCGGGCTTGGTGTCATACACCTGAATGATGTGGAAGCCAAAATCGGTCTTGACGGGCTGGCTGACTTCTCCCTTTTCAAGAGAAAACGCCGCTTGTTCAAATTCAGGCACCATTTGTCCCTTGCCGAAACAACCGAGATCGCCGCCGTTTGGAGCGCTGCCCGGGTCCTCCGAGACCTCTTTGGCCACTTCTGCAAAATCCTCGCCTCCCTCCACAATACGCTGACGAGCGTCCTGAATCTTCTTGAGAGCATCCGCTTCACGCTTCACCAAGGGCACTTCAGGCTCCGGCTTGATCAAAATATAGCGCACCTTCACAGCCTCATCCGTGGCGTCGAAGGTCAAAGGCGCGTTTTCCTCAAGCTTATTCCGCATAAGGTACGCCTCGAACAGTCCGCGAAATTCTTCTTCGGTCAGGCTTCCTTTTTCGATCAAGCCTTGGACATACTCGTTATAACGCTGCTGGAATTCATCTTCTGTGATGGTCGTCGTGTTGGTTACCGGCTCTCCAGCGCTGGCTGCGGCTTGCTCCGCCTCGCGATCATACCCAAACTGGCGCTCTATCTCTGCCTGAACCTCCTCAGGAGTGACGGTGGCGTCATATTGGGATGCCAGTTGCGCAATAACTTTCTCCTCGACCATCCTGTCCAGCACCGTCAAACTAAAGTTCTCTGGCGATGCCAGATCGTTGACCATGGGTTGGATGGAGGACAAGAATGGGTTCGGCCCGCCATTGGCGAATTGCTCGCCAAATTGAAGATATTGATCGATGCGAGCCACCAGATTATCCTGTTCAAATCGAAGGCGACGCCGAAACGCGTCTTGGGATATCTTTTCACCATTGACGATGGCGACGGGCCGATTTGGCTTTATCACATATTCATTGATCGCGCCTGCAGCCAATATAAGAACGACGATCGCGAGCACGATCCCCAGGCCAATGGTGATACGCCGTTGCAATTCTTGCTCTTTGCGACGGCGACTGGCGTAACGCCGAGGCTGTTCGCGCCTAGAATCCTCAGCTTGTTTCTCTCTGTTCTTTTTTGCCATGGCAATGCCTCAATAAATGGGGTTGGTACAAAGCAAGAAGGCATAGGAAATTGCTCCTATGCCTCACTCGCTACAAGGGTAAACGTCAATGAATGGGACTTTGTTCCGCATCTTGACCTGGTTCGCCCAGGCTCAGGAGCCGTAGCGACGGATATGTTCAGCGGTGTAAGGCAGCAATGCCAGGAAACGAGCGCGCTTGATGGCTTTGGACAGGCGTCGTTGATGCTTGGCGCACACGCCAGTCCGACGTCGACTTAGCATCTTGCCATAGGGGCTAATGTAGGGCAACAGCAATTCAGGCTTTTTATAGTCGATATAATCGATTTTTTCCACACAAAATTGGCAAACCCTGGCCCGTCGACCGCGGGTCTGGCGTCGAGGCATCGGGGCCTGACGAGGGCGCTGCGGCGCTGGCGCGGGCCGCTCCGCCTGAGGCGCCTCAGGAGCGCTTTCTACGGGAATTTCTTGGGGAGTTTCTTCAGCCATGATACATTCCTCTAATAATCGTTTCGGGTAGCGTTTACGAGTGCAAGCTCATTCAGAAAGGCAAGTCTGGCCCCTCTTCATCGGGGAAGTCAGAAGTCTCATTTCGTTGACCTTGATGTCGGTTGTCGAGAATTAACATTTCGTTGGCAACCAGTTCGGTGCGATAATGCCGACACCCTTTTTCATCCTCCCATTGTCGCGTCTGTAAATGCCCTTCGACATATACGCGGGAGCCCTTACGCAAAAACTGATTGCAGATTTCCGCAAGGTTGTTCCACGCCACAACATTAAACCACTCAGTGGCTTCGCGGCGTTCTCCCTCAGAGGTCACCCAGGTGCGACTGGTGGCCACGCTAAAAGTGGTGATCGGCTTGCCGCTTGACGTATATCGCATCTCAGGATCGCGCCCAAGATTACCAATGATAATGACTTTATTCAAACTCCGAGTCATCGCTCACTTCCTCACAAAGACGTGCACTTCGAAAACGACAATTCAAATCCTTCGTTAATGTGGTTTACAAGTCTTGTTTGCGCACAACCAACTGACGCATGATGTCTTCATGAATACGCATCGCCCGGGTTAGCTCTGCGACCTTGGAACCGTCCAACTTGAAGTCGAACTGAATGTAGGTGGCCTCCAATTGCTTTTGGATTGGATACGCCAGCTTTCGCCTTCCCCAGGGTATGACCTGAATGTCTTCCCCTCCGAGGGATGCTATCCGCTCTTGCAACCATTGCGACGCTTCTTCAACGCCTTCCTCATCCAATCTGGGATGAAAAAGGGTCACCATTTCATACTCAATCATAGAATATCTCCTTTTCTATGGATGGATAGTCATCGGTCAACTCGCCAGGAGGGCCGATGACAGAAAAGTTTTTAGACAACCGGATAATTATGCCACACACATCGGAGTGTAAGCAAATCATTCGCAAGTTTTCATCAGGGGGTGACCACGAACAAAGGAATTGTTGTGGTGTGCCTGAACAAGGTGTGCCACAACAAAAGGGAGCCAACCAAAGGGGTCGACTCCCTCAAAAAGTCGGGGCGAGAGGACTTGAACCTCCGACCTCACGGACCCGAACCGTGCGCGCTACCGGACTGCGCTACGCCCCGATAATGGGCACATTATAACTGAATCCCACTGGGGTTGGCAATTTTTTCGAGACAAACCAGCCAGCACTTGCCGCCGGATGAAGTCAACAGATGGCGTTTCCTGCTATCGCCTAGCACGCGCCGCACGCTTCCATTGGTCAGGGAGATCTCCGTCAAAGGCCAGTAAGCCACGGAGAACGGGGCCGAAGTGCAGCAAATATAACTTATTTCTCACAAATGTATGATCCATATCATAGGAATCTAAGAAAAGGGGGGGCATAATGAAAATAAGATTATATTCGGATTTCCGGATATTTATAATCCACACTTTTATTTCTTGCGAGGAAAAGCTTATGCTTCATGGAAAAAAGAACTGGATCATAGGCATCTTGATTACCTTTTTGATCTTTGCTGTGCCTTTGACCCTTGTCGCTGTGCCTCGGGTGAAATCGCAACAAATCGATAACCCTCGAGCGCATCTGCCGAAGCATCCAATCCCCACCGATCATAGTGGCTTTTTCGAGGATGCTGACTTCAAAACAGGGCAAGATGTCACCCGGGCCTGTCTGGAATGCCATCCGGAAGCGGGTCAAGACATGTTACACAACAATCACTTTACCTGGACCCACACCTATTCGCGAGATGAGGTTCCGGGCATTCACGACAATGTTTTAGGGTTAGGCGAGACTGTGCTAACGGGCAAGGCACACGTGCTCAACAACTTTTGCATTACGGTCAAGCCAAACTGGCCTGCTTGCACAGCTTGTCATGCAGGATATGGATGGTCTGACGAAAATTACGATTTCAATAACCCTGATAACGTCGATTGTCTAGCGTGCCACGACAATTCGGGGCAATATGTCAAGGGCCTAAGCGGCAATCCCGCAGAGTCGGTTGACCTCGTCGCTGTGGCCAAACAAGTCGGCAATCCCACCCGACTCGATTGCGGAACCTGTCACTTCCACGGCGGCGGCGGTGATGCAGTCAAGCATGGAGACCTGGACAATTCGCTGATCAACCCTCCCGACGATCTGGATGTGCACATGGGAGCGAACGACATGGTGTGCACCGACTGTCATCGCTATGAAGGAAACCATGTCTTCAAAGGTCGTTCGATTAGCGTCAGTTTGGATGACGCGAACCAGGCGCATTGCACCGATTGCCACAACGAGAAGCCGCATGCAGACGACCGCATCAACCTCCACACCGACACGGTCGCCTGTCAGACCTGTCATATCCCGGCGTTCGCTCGCAAAGAAGCCACCAAAGTGTTTTGGGATTGGTCGCAGGCCGGCCAGGATCTTCCCATTAACAATCCACATGAATATCTAAAAATCAAAGGGCGTTTTGTGTATGAACGCAATGTGATTCCGGACTATGCCTGGTATAACGGCACGGTGCGGACCCGTTACCTGATCGGAGATCGTTTCGATCCGTCAAAAGAATTGGAGCTAAACCCTCCGGCAGGGGATATCAACGATCCGAATGCAAAGATTTTCCCCTTCAAGATCCATCACGCCAAGCAACCCTACGACAAAAAATACAATATCCTACTCACACCTCACACCTACGGCCCTGGCGGATATTGGACCGACTTTGATTGGGACAAAGCGCTTAGGGATGGAGCTAAGGCCTTCGGGTTGCCTTACAGTGGCGATTATGGATTTGCCCGCACCGCGATGTATTGGCCCATCACGCATATGGTGGCGCCGGCAGACCAAGCCCTGCAATGCAACCAGTGCCACACACCCGATGGCTCCCCCGGTCGCCTGGACTGGGAAGCCCTTGGTTATCCTGGCGATCCCATGATCTATGGAAGTCGTAAACTGCTCACCGAAACCGCCGATGCAACCGTGGGAGGCGCACAATGATACTTGGTTTCAAACGATTGCTATCTCTAATCATTCTGACTGCGCTCGTGGGCTTTGCGATGCTGAGTCCGGCGTTGGCGCAGTCCGGCCCACTGCATCCCCCGATTACCTTTCTGGATAAAGATGGTGTGAACGTTATCGAATCGGGCAAGCCCATCTCCACCATCAAATCCTGCGGTGGCTGCCACGATACGACCTTCATTGATGAGCATAGTTTTCATAGCCAACAGGGACGCGACCATCTTTACCCCCCTGGTAAGGCCCCTTCGGGGCGCCCCTGGGACATTAGCCAGGGGCTGTTTGGACAATGGGACCCCATCATGTATCGCTATCTCGGTTTGCCCGGAGATCGCGAAAAAGATCTGGGTACGCCCGATTGGGTCAAAATCTTTGGTCGCTATCATCCAGGCGGAGGCCCAGCAACCACCAGTCGACATGGCCAGCCCCTTACCGAAATTCCTATCACTTACGGAGATCCAGAAACCAACAGTTTCGACAATCCCGAAGGCCAGCCCGAGATGTGGAACTGGAAAAAATCGGGCGTGGTTGAGATGAATTGCTTCCTCTGCCATATGGCGAACCCCAACAACGAGGCCCGAATCGAAACACTGGAAAAAGGTCAATTCGCCTGGGCCGACACCGCCACCCTTTTAGGAACGGGCATTGTCACCCCTAAGCCAAATGGCGAGGGCTTTGAATACAACAAAGCCATGTTCGATGTCGAAGGGCACCTGCTACACGACAAAACCTTCATCCAATCCGCCACCTCCGACAACTGCGGACTCTGCCATGGTGTGGTGCAAACCGATATCTCGCAACCTTTGACTTATGAGGACTTGAGCGAAAACGATCGGGTCACCATGCGCTCAGGCCAAATTTTCTCCGGCCAGCGGATTTCAGACAGCGCCTTAAACATCAAAGGCAAGACCATGCTCGACCGGTCTTGGGATGTGCATGCCGAACGCAACCTGAAATGCACCAATTGTCATTATTCGATCAACAATCCAGCCTATTACGAACCGCCTCGCGAATTACGGCCCGAATATCTCACCTTCGAACCTCGACGGCCCGACATCGCCAATTACCTGGAACGCCCCAGCCATCAATTGGCTCGCGGTCCGGTGACCAGCAAACAAGTCGGCGTCAGCGTGGCCGAATCCATGCAGCGATGCGAATCCTGCCACGATTACAAAAACACACATAACTGGTTACCTTATGTCGACCGCCATGGCGCCAAGTTGAGTTGCGAAGCCTGCCATATTCCCAAACTTTACGCTCCCGCCATCGCACAAAACGATTGGACGGTCATCAACCTGAACGGGCAAGGATTGCTCACCTATCGCGGTGTGGATGGAGATGGCAACCCCCAAAATCCCTACAACCTGATCGAAGGGTATCGTCCCATTCTCCTCCCGCGCCAAAATGCGGATGGAACCACCAAACTTGCCCCCTTCAACTTGATCACATCCTGGTACTGGGTATCAGGAGACCCACCACGCCCTGTACGCCAGGCGGACCTGAAGAAAGCCTTTTTGGATGAGAATGGCCAATACAAGCCAGAGATTTTGCAAACATTCGACGCCAATGGCGACGGTCAATTATCGAAAGAGGAATTGCGCATCGATACAGACGAAAAAGAATATGTAGTGCGAACGCAATTAACGGCCCTCGGCTTGGATAGCCCCCGCATCCAGGGTGAAATCCTGCCGTACCCCATTTCCCACAACGCCACGTGGGGAAAATACGCCACGCAAGATTGCAAAACGTGCCACAGCACAGATTCCCGCGTCTCGGAACGGCTTTTGCTGGCAAGTTATTCGCCTGGCGGCGTAACGCCCACATTTGTGGGGGGCACAGGCTTGATGCCCGCCGGAGATTTCGTCAAGGATGACCAAGGGCGCCTCTATTACCAGCCAGACACTGCCAAGGCAGGGCTCTATCTTCCCGGGCATGATCGGATCAAATGGATTGATTGGTTGGGATTTTTCATGTTGGTAGGAGTTTTCCTGGGCGTCTTTGTGCACGGAGGCCTCCGCATCTATGCCGCCGCCCATGGCGTGGTCACCCATCACGGCAGGACGCGCAAAATCTACCTTTACACCTTCTACGAACGGCTTTGGCACTGGACACAAGCCATCGCCATCATCATGCTCATCCTCACCGGCGTCATCATCCACCGACCCGATATGTTCGGCGCCCTCGATTTGGGATTGGTGGTCCCTATCCACAACACCCTGGGGTTCCTTCTGCTGTTCAATGCCTTCTTCGCCCTATTTTACTTCCTGGCGGGACATACCATTCAACAATTCTTACCCGAACCCAAAGGATTTTTCTATCAGGCCATTCAGCAAGGCATGTATTACGCTCGCGGGATATTCCGTGGCGAGCCACATCCATTTGAGAAGGATAAGCGCCACAAGATGAATCCCTTGCAACAAGCAACCTACCTGGTAATTCTCAATATTTTGTTGCCGCTGCAAATCATCACCGGTATTCTCATTTGGGGTGCACAACGCTGGCCAACCCTTTCGAACGCCCTTGGCGGATTACAGTACATTGCGCCATTCCACACCTTCATCGCCTGGACTTTCGCAGCGTTTGTGATCATGCACATCTATCTCACCACCACGGGGCACACGCCAACGGCGGCTCTTGAGGGCATGATCACCGGTTGGGAAGAAGTTGAGGTCGAAAACGGACACAATCATCGCACATCCACTTCTTCTTAACCACAACGATCTTTAACCACCAGTGTCTTGACAACAGTAGCGCGAAAGCGCCTTGCCGGCCGGGGCTGCATCACGGCTCCTCAACACAATCCAGTAGTGCACCCCATCTTCTAACAGCCTCGTTCGCGCTACTGTTGTCCTCCGCAAAAACACCTCGAATGGGAGGAAGATATTTATGACTGTTCAAACCAACATCGAAATCGAACCAGAAGTCAAGAAAAAACGCACGCCCAAACCTTATACAAACTCCCTCATAGCTGGCGTGTGGCTGGGACTCGTGCTATTTCTTGTCTACTTCTTCACCGGAGACGGCCTGGGAGCCTCAGGCGGAGCAAATCGCATCGCCATTAGCATCATGAAGCTGGTTGCTCCTGGTTGGGTGAATACCACTCCCTATCTCATCAAATATGGCGGCGGCATCAAAAATCCGCTGGATTCCTTCATTGTCATGTTGGACATTGGCGTGTTATTGGGAGGATTTCTCTCAGCCTGGTATTTCGGACGTTTTGGCGTGGAGACGATCAAGGGCCCGCGCATTGCTATCTCCACCCGATGGGTGATCGCGTTTCTTGGCGGCACTTTGTCCGGCTTTGGCGCCCGCCTGGCGCGAGGTTGCACCTCAGGGCAAGGCCTCAATGGCGCCGCCACGCTTTCGGTTGGAAGTTGGGCTTTTCTGCTGGCTTTCTTTGCTGGCGGCTACCTGCTAGCCTACTTTGTTCGTCGATTATGGTTCTAATTGTCTGCATTCATCGTTGCGCTCATCGATCTCGGCCCATGATACGCCTTTCGATGTACGCCACATTATTTTAGGAGGCATTTATGGCGCCTTTTGACCCCGTTGCAATCCTTGGTAAACCGCTCGGTTATCTTGTCTTTGTGCTTTTTGGCATGGGTTTCGGTGCGAGCCTGGAAATTGCTGGCTTCGGGCTGGCACACAAACTCGTCGGCCAGTTCTACTTTAAAGATCAGACTGTTTTCAAAACCATGTTCACTTCGGTGTTGGTGGCGATGGTCTTGATATTTCTTACCGCGGGCCTGGGATGGCTCGATTACGATCGTATCTTCGTCCCGCCGACGTACCTGTGGCCCGGCATCCTGGGAGGGCTCCTGTTAGGTTTTGGTCTGATCATCGGCGGCTATTGTCCGGGAACATCGATGGTGTCTTCAGCCTCCGCCCATCTGGACGGCATTTTCTTCATTGCTGGCGTGATGGCTGGAGGGCTGCTCTTCGGCAGCGTCGTCGACAGTTTTTGGACATTCTACAACTCAAGCTATATGGGCCGATTCACCCTCCCCGAATGGCTGGGCGTCGACACCGGCGTTGTCGTCTTCGTCACCGTTATCATAGGCATGTTACTGATTTGGGGCTCCGATGCGATTGAAAAGGCATGGAAACGCAGGGAAGGCATCCTGGAAGAAACGGAAATCAAGAAAGACCGCCGCATTCTTATGATCCTCTCCATCGCGCTCATCGGTCTGGCGGCCCTGGTCATGATCATTGGCCAACCGACCCTGGCCGATGCCTGGAATCGTAACACCGAAAAGCAGGCGCTCCTTGCCGAGGGCAAAATATTCGTACCGGCGGAGGAGATGATTCAGGCCATTTATGATCCCATCATCAACCCCATCCTTATCGACGTCCGAGACGAACGCGATTACAATCTTTACCATATCGAGGGAGCGCGTCATGTGGATATGAAAGATATCCCCAAACTCATGAAAACGCTCCTCGATGAGCCCGACGGCACCGTGGTTTTTGTGATAAGCAACGATGAGACCAGAGCTGTGGAGGCATGGAAGCTTTTGGTAGCGAAAAATACCATCAATGCCTATGTGCTCAAGGGAGGCATCAACGGTTGGATCGCAGAATTTGGTGAAAATGAGTTTGAACCCATCAAGAACCATCCCGATGACACCCTGGCGTGGAAAATCCCTGAAGCCCGTGGCGATAAGTGGCCAAGCGCCATCCCCGAACAGCCCTACGAAACCAAACCTTACGAAATCATCAAGCTACAAAAGAAAGCGCCGGTCGGCGCCGGAGGCTGTGGTTGATCCATCACTCCTCCCTCAGTGATCCTCTTAATCAGCCCCATTGGCGTTTTGCCGTGGGGCTGATTGTCTATTCCTGCGCCGATTTTATTGAGCGGGCGCGAGCTTGGACCCGATCGGCCATCACAGCGCGTAATAAATCAATGGCCTCAACAACCCGGTGATCCGCCAGATGATAACGAACCTTGCGTCCCTGACGTTCATCCGCGACAATGCCCGTTGCCCGTAACACCGCCAGATGACGAGACACCGTGGACTGAGGAAGATCCAGCTGTTCTCTGATCTCACTTACATACCTGGGACCATCCGACAAGGCATATAGGATCGCGATACGAATGGGGTCCGCGACCGCTGTACATAACTCAGCATGCATGCGATTCAATTCTGAACGCGGCGGCAATTGCATAATGACCTCGCAATGATAAGTTCCTTGTAAAGGTCTTCGCGATAAATCCGACTATACGGATGTATGAATCATTATAGGTCTTTTTGCATAATTAGCCAAACGCGTTTGTGAAATCGGGCACTGCAACCATGTGACCGGTAAGGTTCCGAATGATTGCTGCTGACGAATACGCTGGGTCACAGAGCCGGCTGGAGGCGATGGTGAACCTTCAAAATCGGCGCGGACAAGCCCGCGCCCTCATCCACATAGCCGCACTTCTCACGACGACAACCCGCATCATGCTATAATGCAGGTCACACATCCTCACTTTGACACAATCCATGCCCATGAACGCACAGACGAACCGAACCCAACCAGCGGTTATTTCCATTATCGCCAAATCGGGCACGGGCAAAACGACATTTATCAGCAGGTTGATTCCTGAACTGAAACGTCTTGGAGTGCGAGTTGGCGTGTTGAAACATCACAGCCATCCCACGCCATTTGACACCCCCGGCAAAGACACATTCCGCATGACCCAGGCTGGCGCCGAGATCGTGGTCGGCGTCAGCGCTGTACAGACCGCGGTGTTCCTCCAACATCTGGGTTCCGACGACCTGGACGCCATTATTGAGCGCTTCTTATCCGATGTGGACCTGGTGCTCATCGAAGGCTACAAACGCGGGGATTATCCCAAGATCGAGGTGCACCGAGCTGCGCGCAGCCAGACATTGCTTTGCACGCCCGATGAGCTGCTTTTGCTGGCAACCGACGCCGATTTCGATCTGCCTGTGCCCCAGTTCCACCTGAATGATGTGCCAGAGATCGCATCCTGGTTAGTTTCCTGGTTAAAACAGACGCAAACAGAGGGGAGATAAATCACGCACTTTTGAGCCTCAGAAACCTCCTGCAATCTCAAGAAAATTGTATGATGTGTGAAAGTTTTCTATAATGCAATCATGAACAGCCGCTTTATCGTGACATTGACGACTCCCTCCTTTCACGCTGCCATGGAACAGAGCGATAGTGCAGCTCAATACACCTTATGAATGAATCTCTTCCCGTCACATTTCGCGATGTTCTCTACGCGCGAAAGAATTTACGAGCTTATTTACGCCCTACACCACTCTATCACTACCCCGCACTGCGGGCGATGGTTGGCGCTGAAATTTGGATCAAGCATGAAAACCATCAGCCCGTTGGCGCTTTCAAGGTACGCGGCGGCATACATCTCATCTCACAACTCGATGAAGCGCAACGGCGCGCTGGTGTCATCGCCGCCAGCACAGGGAATCACGGTCAATCGGTGGCTTATGCAGCCCGGCTTTTTGGCGTAAAGGCGATCATCGCTGTTCCTGAAAACGCCAACCCTGCCAAAGTCGCCTCAATGAGGCATTTGGGGGCCGAAGTCGTGTTCCATGGACGGGATTTCGATGAAGCCAGGGTGTGGGTCGAAGAGGAAGCGGCCCGGAAAGGCTATCGCTACATTCACAGCGGCAATGAACCCCATCTCATCGCGGGCGTGGGAACGTACGCCCTTGAAATGCTCGAGGAAAAACCCGACCTCGACGTCATTCTCGTTCCCGTAGGAGGCGGGAGTGGCGCCGCCGGGGTGTGCATTGTTGCGAAAACCCTCAACCCTGCCATTCAAGTCATAGGCGTGCAATCCGAACTGGCGCCAGCGGCCTGGCGTTCATGGAAAGAGGGGCGTTTGGTGGAAGCGCCGATGCAGACATTTGCCGAAGGGCTGGCCACCCGTACAGCGTTTGACCTGCCTCAACGCATTTTGCGTCGTTATCTGGATGATTTCATTCTCGTCAGCGATGACGAGATCCGCCGCGCCATTATCATTTTGCTGGCCCATACGCGCAACCTTGCGGAGGGGGCTGGCGCCGCAGCGCTGGCCGCAGCATTGAAGCTGCGTTCCCAACTTGCCGACAAAAAGGTGGGCGTCGTCCTCAGCGGAGGAAATCTCAGCATCGATCGTTTACGGGAATTATTGGCCGCGGAAGGCTCCCCCGGCTTCAAATTATAACTGTTCCATTCGCGAGAGGATTATGACAACGAAAATCTTGATTATCGAAGATGATCCATCCATTGGCAAATTGCTGCGTCGCGCTCTGTTATTAGAAGGGTATGAGGCCCGGTTGGTCACAGATGGCTTGCAAGGCATTGATGCCTTTCGAGAAGAAAATCCAGATCTCATCATCCTTGATCTCATGCTACCGGGCATTGATGGCATCGAAGTCTGTAAGCGCATCCGCGAGGAAAGCGACATCCCCATCCTCATGCTGACGGCTCGCGACACAGTCGAAGATCGCGTGCTTGGCCTTGACAGCGGTGCAGATGATTACGTGGTCAAGCCCTTTGACATTGATGAACTTCTGGCGCGCGTACGCGCCCAACTCCGTCGGGCAGAGCACCATCAACCCAAGCAGATCCTGGAATTTGCGGACTTGGTCATGGACACTGCCGCCCGCACCGTACATCGAGGCAATCGCGAAATCGAACTCACCGCTCGGGAATTCGATCTACTGGAACTTTTTATGCGGCATCCCAACCAGGTCATCTCTCGTTCTCAGATTTATGATGAGATCTGGGATTACGATTTCGGGGGTGAATCCAACATCATCGAAGTTTACATTCGATATCTTCGCACCAAGCTCGAGGCCGAAGGCGAGCCCCGGCTCATCCATACGAAACGGGGTGCGGGCTATATCCTCCGGCAGCCGTAACGCCTGACGATACGCCTCCGTCGTCCTCCCGTCCTTCATCCGCCCATATGTCACTCCGCCTTCGCCTCACTCTTTGGTACACCGGACTTCTGGCGATGCTGCTGATCCTGGTCGGCGGCATCGTTTTTTCGCGCGTCCAGGCCAGTGTATTGGGGGGCATTGACCGGGAGTTGCAGAAAAAAGGGGATCAGGTCGTGCGCCTGGTCTCAATTTCCGCTCAGGTCGATGGGATTCCTGAGCCATTATTGCCCTTTCTCAGCGCCACCCTGGAGGATCCCGAGCTGTATGTGCAAATACGCGACAACACCCGGCGCGTCGTCTTTCGCTCATCCAACCTTGCTCGGGCCCTGATCGAGCTTCCCGAACCCTATTACCAACAGGCCATGCATGGACTTGCAGGCTTTTATCACCTCAGCCTTGAAAAACCGAACGATATGCGCGTGTACTTCGCGCCTATCGTGGTCGATGGCAAAACCGTCGGCATTGTACAGGTGGCCAGGAATTTAAAACCGCAACAGGAGGTCCTGGATCAGCTCAGCAAAAACTTATTCCTGCTCTTCGCCATTGCCCTGGCCATCTCCGCGGGCGTTGGTTATTGGCTCACAGGCGTGGCCTTACACCCCATCAAGGAAGCAACAGCAACGGCGCTAGCTATCACGCGCACCGGCAACCTCAGCCGCCGCGTGCCAATCCGTAAACAGCGAAACGACGAGATCGGAGCGCTGATCAGCACCTTCAACGAAATGCTCGACCGTTTAGAGGAGCTCTTTGAAAAACAACGCCGATTCAGCGCGGACATCTCCCATGAATTGCGTTCTCCGCTCACGACCATCCTTGGTAATCTCAGCCTCCTCAAACGAGCCGAAAGTCTGCCCCCGGAGGAGCGAGAGGACATGCTCCATGAAATCCGCTCAGAGGCGGAGCGCATGCATCGGTTGATTTCCGATTTGTTGCTGCTTGCCCAGGCCGAATCGGGTCGTAGCGCCTTTCATCGAGAAATCGTCGAACTGGACGCCCTGGTCCTGGAAGCATACCGCATGGCCCAACGTCGGGCGGGTGAAACCTTGCACATCCACCTCATCCATACCGATCGCGCTGTGGTCATGGGCGATGCGGATCGCCTCCGTCAAGTTCTAGACAATCTCATCAATAATGCCATACGCTACACGCCGGCCGGCGGTGCCATCGACTTGGGATTGTTTTGTCGAGAGAATCGAGCGGTCATTCAAGTTAGCGATACAGGACAGGGCATAGCTGCCGATGATCTGCCGCATATTTTTGACCGCTTTTATCGGGCCGACAAAGCCCGAACTCGCGCTGCAGGCGGCACGGGGTTGGGTTTGTCCATCGTGAAATGGATTGTAGAGGGGCATAACGGTCAGATCTATGTGGAATCCACCCTTGGAGAAGGGACCACTTTTGAAATTCATCTGCCATTGGCCGAGCCCTGTTCGCAAGAATGATATTCACACCCGAACAGATCGAGTGGTTGGCTTCTGCTGAAGCAGCGCAACCCTGGCTGAAAAAACTCACCCAAGCCCCGCCCGATAATGGGGCGCTGCTGGGCGAGCTCACGCGATTACGACAACATTTTTCTGTGGACCAGGCCCAAGCCCTGGTGACGCTGGCGCGCCTGCGCCAACGCGCGCGTAAAAAATTCCCAATACACGCCCACCGCCTGTTTTTCACATCCAAAACATTACAACAAGCCAGCCCCGCCGCGGTGGCACGCTGGACCGCACAGAGATACCGGCATGCCCCCTGGGTCGCAGATATGGGCTGTGGCATGGGAGGGGATGCTTTGGCCATCGCCAGTCTAGGAAGTCAGGTGCTGGCCATCGATCGCGATCCATTGGCGCTTGCGCTCGTAAAAGCCAACGCCAGCGCCTTAGGCCAGTCCCACATCCATCCCCTACGCGCAAACATAACACACCCAGGCTGGAAAATCCCAATCGCCTGGGCGGACCCGGGACGCCGCACCGCCACGCATCGCGTTTTTCATCCCGAAACGTTGCAACCGCCCCTTTCCACCCTATTGCAGGTGCAACGCACCATCGCCCCTCACCTTGGCATTAAGCTCATGCCCGGACTCCACCATCGACACATTCCTCCAGGCATCGAAGTAGAATGGATCAGCCTGGAACATGAGCTGAAGGAATGCGTCTTTTGGTTCGGTGATCTCGCCGAACGCGAGGGCCGTCGTGCGACAGTGCTTCCGGCCGGAAAAAGTTTATGGAGCGAAGGACATAAGGCGCCACTGAATCCCCCAGGCCACTTTCTTTATGAACCCGATCCTGCAGTCATCCGCGCGGGTGCGGTGGGCGATCTTGCCAATCAATTGCAGCTATGGCAGATTGATAGGGAGATCGCCTACCTTTGCGGTGATCACCTGGTCATCACCCCCTTCGCCCGCACCTGGCGCATCCTCGAACACCACCCCTTCAGTCTAAAACGCTTGAACCAACGACTGCGAGGGATGCAGGCGGAGGTGATTGCCGTCAAAAAACGTGGCTCGCCTATCGATCCCGAAGCCTTTCGCAAAAAACTCCATCGCTCCCGCAAAGGGCGTCCAATGGTTGTCGTGCTCACGCGAGTGAACAACCGCCCCTGGATGCTGATATGCGAACCATTGCCCTGAAATCCACAACCACCTATTTCAGCTTGACCGAACACCAACAATGTCCCATCACGCGCCAACCCCAGCCCAACTGCGAGAGCTCAGCGAAGAGCTGGGCCGACAGCTCCATGAGCATCACCTAACCATTGCACTGGCAGAAAGCTGCACGGGCGGTTTACTGGCCAGTATTCTCACAGATATTCCTGGAAGCTCCCACTACGTCCAGGGCGGCGTGGTGTCATACAGCAATTTCGCCAAAATGCACGTGCTTGGCGTCAAGCAAGAGACCCTGGAAAGGCATGGCGCGGTCAGTCCGGAGACTGCGCAGGAGATGGCGCAGGGCGCGCGCAGGCTCTTGAACGCGGACGTCGCCATCGCCATCACAGGAATTGCTGGGCCTGGCGGCGGCACGCCTGAGAAGCCTGTGGGGCTGGTGTATTTGCATTTGGCCGCCCACGACGTCGATTGGGGGGAAATGCACATCTGGCCCCACGATCGCATTGGCAACAAACAAGCGTCGGTGGCCGCCGCCCTACGCCTGGCATTGCGCTATGTCAAAGAAAGAACCATACGCGTCGATCCCAAACCGCCGCAACAGCATCCTCAACAGGAGCGCTCTGTGTTGGTGGAAGCCTCCTGGCGTAACGGCTCCTGGCGTCCTGAAGCGGTTTGGCTGGAAGAGCAACGCAAACAAGTGGTTGGCGTGGGCCGGCAAACGCGCATGCCCGAAGGCGTTTGGCTGATGACGGTGGAATTCGGGGACGGCAGCCGCGCGGAATTACTGGCTGATCCCCAACAGGGCGTCTGGCGATTACGCCGGTATTGGCCCACTCGCCACCTGGTTTAATCATTTTTTTCAACGTCGAACAACAAAAAGCGCGTTCACGCTTGCCGAGAGCCCGCTTCGACGATGGCGTCCAGAATCTGTTTATAACCTGTACAGCGGCAAAGATTTCCGGAAACCGCCTGCATTGCTTCTTCTCGCGTGGGATGAGGCCGTTCGTCCAGCAAGCTGGCTGAAGACATAATAAACCCAGGAGTGCAGTAGCCGCATTGCACCGCGCCATCCTGAGCGAATGTCTCTTGCACAGGATGCAAGCGGAAATCATCCGCCAGGCCCTCAACCGTGACAACCTCTGCGCCCTGGGCGCGACTTGCTGGCGTCACACACGCCAGCACGCTGATGCCATCCAGCCATACCGTGCAGGCACCGCACTCGCCTTCTCCACACCCCTCCTTGACGCCTGTCAAAAATCCTCGTTCACGTAGCGCGTCCAGCAGGGTGAGATGGGAGG
>WFTO01000345.1 GCA_015485435.1 Anaerolineae bacterium
GGGCTGGGGGGACGGCCGTCCCCCCGGAGCAACCCTCACGCCAAGATGCCACGGACGCAAAGAGGACATGGATGGGGTGGCCCGACGGGCGATGGCGGATTCGCTGGCAGCGTGGTAAAATGCCCGAAAGGCGCAGGCCCGGCGCGTGCCCGTTGGCTGCGGGCTGTCAGCGCGAGGGCGGGCATCGCACTCCCCCCCATCGTTTTCCATCCCCAGGCTGGCACACACCGGCGTTCAGGTGGACGCGCCGCCCGCCCCTGACGCTAGTCGTTAGCCGTAAGAGTACGAACAAAAACAGCAAATGGATGGAAGCCGTGAAGATATATCCTTTCAGAGATGCCGATACGTTCGCAATGTTCCGAAATATCATTGAACAGGTCACTAAAGAAATACAATCGTTAGATAACGAATATGTGTTGAAGGCATCCCTTACAGAGTTAGAGGATTACTACATCAATAAAGTTATCATTGAACCCCTCGTTATTCATGCTGACCAATACTATATTGAGAATCAAACAGGTACACAAATAGACGTCAGTCATGACTTTCGAAGAGCTGTCTTCCCTGGAGAACGAGCAATCGTACAGGGAACTCGCTTAGATATTGCCATTCCCTATGAAGGTGATCCGATACTTTGGAAGATACGCCCTTCAACATTTAGCTTGAGCGGCTATCCAGAAATACAAGTCAGAGATAACGTAATCGTTTTTAGTGTTCAGTTTCCAGATGATTCGGCCGACCAGGCAAAGCTAAAATCGGAGATAGATAGGCAAGTAAAGTCATTGTCTGATGCTGTACAATATCTTAGGCGGGATGTGGAAAACCATAACAGATCTGCCCCGCAGACCATAAAGTCGGTCATTAAACAGAAGCGGCAATTGGCGGAATCGACCATTGGGGCCATTTCTGCCCTTGGCATTCCAATGAAGCGCCGTAACAGACCTTTGACATATACCGTTCCGACAAAAAGACGAAAGTTGCCTGTTAGGCATCCCAGAGTTTCGACTGAAGCATACAAGCCCGAGCCTGTATTGGAAGAAGCGGAATACCAACATATTCTTGAAATAATGCGTAGTATGTCTTTGGTGATCGAAAGAAATCCTCAAGCCTTTGCAACTTTAGACGAAGAGGCTATCCGTACCCATTTCCTTCTTCAGTTGAATGGGCATTATGAAGGAGGCGCAACAGGTGAAACTTTTAATGCTTCAGGGAAAACAGATATATTAATAAGAGTTGATGATAGAAATATTTTTATTGCCGAGTGCAAGTTTTGGAGGGGAAAGAAAGCCTTCAACGAAGCTGTTGATCAACTTCTTAGCTATTTGTCCTGGAGAGATACAAAATGTGCATTGCTTGTGTTCAATAAAACTAAAGATTCTTCAGCTGTTAGGCAGAAAATGCATGAGGTAATGGAGTCTCGTCCAGAATATAGACGTACAGTTTCGCATCACCCTGAAGGTGATGCAAGATATATTTTTGTGAAGGAGTCTGACCCTGGTCATGAAATTATTATTACGACGCAGTTGTACGATATGCCATTGGAAAAAGACGGCTAACAAGGCGCTTCACCTGACCGCTATTCCGCTGCGCTCCATAGCGGCAGGTGAGCTTTGCCGTTAGGCGGCGATGATTGTAAAAAGGATGATGATGAAAAATAAACTGCAACTTCTGTTTATCATACTGTACGCAGGGATTCTTGTGGGCTGCCAGATCGCTCGGAATGATGGGGACCCATACGGCCCAGGCAAGAATGATGTAGAAACTTGGGCCAGGCGGCCGCTCTATGGCGAGATACGCTTTCGCGTGGTGAGCGAAACAACAGGTAAGCCAATCGCTGATGCCACATTGCAGGTCTCTGGTTTATCAATAGATGCCCTGAGTAATGCGAGCGATCAAGATGGGTGGATCGTGATTCGCCAGTTTGCGCGTGGTATCACGTACCGAGGTAAAAGACCACCCCCACCATCCTTCACATTCAGCGCGCCAAGATACCGCTCGCGTACTTATTCGGTGGAAGATCTGCTCTCAGGTACCGATTACGATCCATATAGCAGTGACAATTTGCCAACTACCACGATTGAGAATGAAGTAGGAGAAGAGATTGAGCTACCAATATATGAATTCACTGTTCGTCTTCAGCCGGGTGATTGACGTCAACACCAGCCAGTGAATGAGCGAAGTTACACCGACATGGCACGTGTGAGAAAGCGTCATTACTGCCCCATGCAAGCGTATGGTTCATGCTGAGTGTTTGGCGATGAAGCAATTATTGAATCTGCCCGTCGCGTACCGCCTGTTGTATGCCTGGCTGGCGCTGGCGCTTGTCGCATTGGGCGGGTACCTGTTGGTTGTAGAGTGGGTATGGCAGGCTGTGTATTATGTCATCTGGCTGCTGGGATTCGGTGGTCTCTTTCTGTGGCAGAAGGAACGCCTCACCATCGCGCTGCACGCCTGGCGCGCTCCGAGAGGGATCAAGTTTATTCTATTGGGATACGGCATGGTGCTATTGGAAGAAATATTGGCCGCGTTGTGCAACCATCTCGGCGAAGGCTTTTCATTGCCACTGTTTGTTGTGCGCGTGGGGCAATTCTGGGCGTTCAACCTGCTGGCCTTCAGTGGTCTGATTTGGGGATGGTATCTTTTGGTCACCCGCTGGCATTACACCTACCCGGAAGCCGTTTTTTGGGTAGGGCTTTATGGCTTCATTGCCGAGCATAGCCTGGGGTATCTGGCGAGCAATCCCATCCTGGCGGCCGTGCTCTTCCCCCTCAATTTCTTCACCTACGCGTTGATTCTCTCTCCTGCGTTGCTTAGTGTAAAAGTGAAGCCCCATTTCCTCAATGCCCTCAAACCATTGTGGCGTGGTACGTTCGGATTAGGCTTGCCTCTGTTGCTTACCATGCCCTTTGTCGCCTTGCTGGAAATGCTGCGTACGACGCATCCATTCTGGTTTCCGCCATATGTCTTCCTCCCCTGATAACCTCGCCGCAACCTGACCTGTCTTGTCCGCTGGGGAGTAAGCGGCGCGAAACAACAGCAAATCGCCATGAACAAAGCGAGAACTAGTGGCGGGCAGGTTACGCTCCCTGTTGAGCATCGAGATACTTTAGTCGAGAGGTACAACATGTCATCCTTGCCGAAAAATTTATTGTTCATTTCTTTGATATCTGTTCTATCCTTGATTGGCGTCACAGCCTGCAGTTCATCCCCTGCAGTACCATCGCCCAGTGGCCCACCCGTAAATTTACATGGAGATAAGGGCGTAACATACACACAGCGCATATCACTGCCCTCGCCGTATGCCAAAATCACCTTTGTGTATCAGGGAAGAGATAACTTCATTGTCAGGGCACACTACGAAGAAATTGGCTATGACCTGGCGGTAGTTGAGACGCTTGTCAACGCGATTGGAAACTATCAAGGGGTGGTATTTTTGGCTTCTGAAGAGCCAGTAATGTTTGAAATAGTGGCCGATAACGGAACCTGGGATGCCACAATAGAGGGGATTGAGGGTATCGAGCATGTGACCAGTTGGGAAGGCCAGGGGGATGGCGTTAGCAATTTCTTCGAGCCACCCCAGGATAAAAATTGGCGAATAACCCATACCGGAACAAGCAATTTCATCGTGCAAGTATTTTGCCTGCAAAGTTCGAAGAAGTCGCCTGAAGAAACCGTGGTAAACGCAATTGGCACATATGCGAAGACAATAAGAATTGGGTTCGATGGTGCTCCCTGTCTCTGGAGTGTGAACGCAGATGGTGAGTGGCGTATCGATTTACTGGAGTAATGTACCTAACCATGTGTTCAGTGGACACAGTGTGAAGATGGTCGGGCAATGTTGGTTTGCCAGCAATGGTGATTGGATAGAGGATGAATTCCTCTGATGTTGAAACAACACCGAGACAACATACATTTCTTGGCTTCTAAGCATGGACGACATGGCGCGGCCAGTCTTAGAATAAGGGAGTTTGCCCAGCATCGCGTGACGAGTTACAATCATGATCAGATACTTTGCCAATCGCCGAACCCAGGAGCATTTCATCAAGATCAAAAGCAAAGTCTTTCCGACCGCCCTGCCACGTCGGTCGACCTGAAACTGGAGTATACTCATTTGGCTACGCGATTGGCGTTTCTCAGCAGAGCATCTAGGAGCCTTTGCGTGAGCGACCGTGAGCGACGGTGTGTCAGCCCGGAGATGGCCGTCCGATTAACGCGATTTTCGGCAATTCGCCTGAATGTTGACTGAACGCACAACAAGCGATTGTTGGAAAGCTGCGCGAGCGCTTAAAAAGAGGAAGTAGCGCGG
The DNA here is from genome assembly GCA_015485435.1 of Anaerolineae bacterium. GTDB lineage: Bacteria > Chloroflexota > Anaerolineae > J102 > J102 > M2005. The sequence continues at coordinate 4,307 of WFTO01000345.1, forward strand.
ATAAAGCTACTACTTGTCACATAATTCGCTTGCGGTTCGTGCTGGTACTGGTTTGGATGCGGCAGGGATGGCCAAACAGTGTGGAGCGCAAAAGGGGTGGCATCTTTGCTGACTTTGGCACCTGTACCTCTTACGACAACCGCGCGAGGTCTTTCGCAAAGCATTACTGGAAATTGCTCTCGATTCGCCTGAGCAGGATCGTATCATATGCGTGTTTTTCTTTTTGCTAAAATACGTCGTCTTTGGCAGATTTCACCCGTTGCCACCCTGTTCGCCTGGCTTGTGGTAGGATATTGTGCATGGGTTCTCCTTTGGATCGTGCCACAGCAACTAGTTTTGGCCTGGCGCATTTCCCACCTTCCCACGATGGACGGAACTGCCGTGGTCGCCGCTGCTCCCGGCGACGATGTGCTGCTCACCGGTCGGCTGGTCGACAACCCTGCTGCGGCATACGACTTTGTGTACTACACTCAAGAACGTTGGAAAGTGAAAACATCTCCCGATTCGGCGGGAAAACCCTACGGCCGCTGGGAGGATGCCGAAGACTACTTGCCTGATTTGAATCTGGTGGTTGATGGGCGGCGCATCCAGCTCCAGGGCAATTCGGATGTGACTCTGCTCGGCGATGTGCATCTGGAGACGTATGAAGCAGGCTCGGGCCGCAGGCTGCCGATTGACGCTATCCACATACTCGATGGCACACTGCGCTACCACGGCCTGCGCAACGGAGACCAGATCACTGTGTTGGGGCGTAAAGCAGTTTCAGGCGACATCATACCCTCTTATCTATTCGTTGGTGATCTGGAAACTTTTCGGGAACGACAATGGAACCGTGTCAAAAACCTGTTTCTTGCCGCATTGTTTCTGATAGTCTTCGCTCCGCCGCTGGTCTATGTTTTGACCTCGTTTTTCATGGGGCAATGGCGCGAGCTGCTTCGGCGCTGATACCTGAAAGGACCTTACCATGTTGGCTGGATTCAGCACGTTAATGGATGGCATTGCTCCGGGGTACGAATCCAGACCGCCCGTTCTGGTAGGGGAATGAAATGCCTGAGACTTTCTCAAGCTCTTTTCCGACTTCCTACGCCCGCTGAGAGGTAACCAATTCCGCACCGCAGGACGATTTTCTCTGCGACGCACCAATGCGGACCCCAAAAGCCCTATCGACCGTGGCTGCTTGTTGCGTTTTGGAACGCGCACCTGGACGGCAGAACTGGCACCGGGCCTGGAAGTGGAGCAGTGTCGGGGTGAAACGACCAACACTTGGAATAGCGTATAATTCTTGTAGCCGGCACCGAGCTGCCGGTGGTCAACGTGTAGAATGGCGGCGGTCAACGTCCGTTTTGCCCTGTTGGCTGGCGGGTGCTAGAATCGATGCAGGAGCTCATCTAGCGTCTCATGTGGGGCGGGCGCAATCGTGGGCATAAGGACGCCGAGAGCGTCCCCCCCATGCTCAATCCCCACGGCGCTGAGTTCGCTACTCAAGAAACCGGACGTTGGGACAGGAAGAGGCAAATGACGTGACAGCTCAAGTACATGAGAAACTTATCTACGAGGGCAAAGAACTCTCTATGGCATTCTGCCCTCCCTTGCCCAAACAGGATCCTCGTCTTAAAGAACGCAGTGCCAATGAACTGCAAGCCTGCGATCCCATCATTTTTTCTACGGCCTGCTGGCGAGGGTACATTGCCACTTGGGAGATCAAAAAAGGCTTGTTTTATCTGGTAGATATTCAAGGAAGATACAAACTAGTTACCGAAGCTCCCATTTTTGCCGATTGGTTCAGTGGCGTGCTCCGTATTCCTAAAGGTGACATCCTGCACTATGCTCACATGGGGTTCGCTACCGTTTATGAACAAGAACTATTCGTAAAAATCGAAAAAGGTTTGGTTGTGGAGACAAACCTCGTAGATAATACACATAACCCTCCTTCGGTTCAGTCATGGGGGGATGTGTTCTAAACTGGGGGCAACATGTTGACACCGTAACAGTTTCGTTAGTCGTCCCCTTTTTTCCGAACACCGAATGAATTCAGGTCAGAGGGCGTTCCGCCGCCCGTCCCGGAGTGGGGGAGGACCCCAAGGTGGGGGCCAGGCCCTCAGCCACCGACTTCGAGTCGGCGGGGATAAGGCGTCAAGATGCCCCTGCCGACTAAACTGATACAATCTCCAACATGGTCTCCTTCATGACGTCCTGAAACATGTGGATGGAACCGTTTTCCTTAAAACAACGGATTTTCTGCTAAAAACGGTCATGCTCATGGTGTGGGCGAGGGTGTCGTATCCTGTATGGGAACGCCTGGCGCCTCACTGACGGCCATCTCATTAGTGAACAGAACCGAGGAGTCGATCCCATGCCCGCCAGATCCACCCGCATTTATATCATAAAACGAAACGCTCCCCAGATGGGGTTATCCTTTGCGATGCCCTCCTGGTGGGATGTGGAACGCCTCTTTGAGATGAACGATCATCGGCGAGTTATCCTTCCCGACGGTCGGGAAGTGCTTCTCCTGGATTGGACCACCATTCTTGACTACGACCTGAAAGCGGATAAGAAAACATGGAATCTTCCAGAACGTGGGGTTAACGTCTCGGGAACGGTGCAACACCGAGCCGATCTTCTGAAAACGGTTCAAATAGCCGAGTGGTTTATCGTGGAGCGAGAACAGGTTTGGCTCGTACCTGAACACTCTCAGCCGGGATGTGATATTTGGAATAAACCGTCCTGGTGGGGTTTCGCCTTCGGGGTTCCAGACTTCAGGGCGTGGTATGAGAAGTTCCGACAAACCCATCGGATCGACGAGCGCTACTTTGAAATACCCAACCCTCTCTGGCTAGATTATGTGAGCCTGCTCACCGGGCCGGAAGCTCGGATGCTGGACGAACGCGCTCGGGAGGCCTTTGGGGTGTGGAAGAAAAGTTACGGGCAAAAGAGACTGACCACTTACGAGCGTCAGCAAATAGACCGCTTTGCCCGCGCCCTGCAACAGGCAGAATGGGTTGTTCTGTACGAGTACGAGTGGGAGTCTGGGTTGGCTTGAACAGGTGATGCTATCTTTAAACTGGCAAGAAGACTAACATCGCGTGTAACGGACAAGCATCACGCTCTAGCGGTTGCACAGCCTATGCGCGCCATTAATCCCACCCGCCCGCGGCAAGCATCTCATAATATCACCGGGTGCGTTTTTCTGGTTCCATCCACGGTTGCATGTCATACCAGTTGGGGCCGTATTCAGGCTCAGCCTTGAGGGGCGCTTTGAGCTCGTACGCGTTTTCCATGGTCTCCACCACCAGGGGCGCGACCTCGTCTAATTCCGCGATGGGCGTCTCCAGCACGAGTTCGTCATGCACCTGCAGGATCATGCGGGCTGCGAAACCCCGTTCCCGCAGTTTGCGATGCACTTCCCGCAGCGCGATCTTGAGGATGTCAGCCGCGGTGCCCTGGATGGGGAAATTGATGGCCGCGCGTTCGGCCGCGGCCCGGGCCTGCTGCGACGCCCGCACGCCCGCCTTGAGGATGGGGAAGTAGCGGCGGCGGCCCAGCAGGGTCTCCACATACCCTTGCTCATGGGCTTTGCGGATGGTCTCGTCCAGGTAACGGCGCACGCCCGGATAGGTGGCGAAGTAGGTGGCCATGAATTCCCGCGCTTCGTCCATACTCAACCCCGTGCGAGACGAAAGGCCATAAGCGCTGACGCCGTAGGAGGTGGCGAAGTTCATCATCTTGGCTACGGCCCGCTGCTGGGGGGTGACTTCCTCGATGGGCACGCCGTAGACCAGGGCAGCTGTGGCCGCGTGGATGTCCAGGCCCTGGGCGAAGGCTTCGAGCATGCGCTCATCGCCCGAGATGTGGGCCAGGATGCGCAGCTCCACCTGGGAGTAGTCCACGGCCAGGAGAACGTGGTCGGGCGGGGCGATGAAGGCCTTGCGGATGAGCCGCCCGATCTCGGAACGAATGGGGATATTCTGCAGATTGGGATTGTTGGATGAGATGCGTCCGGTCTCTGCACCTGTCTGGTCGAAGGAGGTGTGAATGCGTCCGGTTTCGGGGTTGATGAGTTTGGGCAAGGCATCGATGTAGGTGGAGACCAGCTTGGTGAGCTGGCGGTATTCCAACAGCAGATCGATGACGGGATGTTGGCCACGCAGGCTCTCAAGCACCGAGGCTGCGGTGGAATAATGGCCGCTCTTCGTCTTCTTCAATCCGCGGGTGGGCAGCCCCAACGTGCCGAACAGCGCGTCCGAAAGCTGCTGGGTCGAGTTCAGATTGAATTCATAACCCACATACTCGTATATCTGTCCAGCCAATTCCTCCAACCGCTGGCGCAACTCTTTCGACATGGCGTGGAGGTAGCCCGCGTCCACCAGCACGCCGTGCATCTCCATGTCCGCCAGCACGGGGATGAGGGGCATCTCCAGATCCCAAAACAGCTTGATAAGCCCCGTTTCTTCCAGTTGGGGCTCGATCTTGGCCCAGATACGACGGGTCATGTCCACGTCCGCGGCCGCGTAATCGGTTACACGGCCAATCGACACCGTATCCATGGTGGTCTGGTTGCGGCCCTTGCCAATGAGATCGGCGATGGGCGTCATTTCCACACCCAGATATTTGATGGCCAGGGCCTTCAACCCCAGGCTGCGGCTGCCCGGGTCCAGCAGGAATTCGCCGATCATCGTGTCGATGAAGCGACCCTGCACGGGCAGGCCGTGGCGGCGGCAGACGATGAGGTCGTATTTGGCGTTGTGGGCCAGTTTGTCGGTGGTAGGATCGGCCAGGATGGGGCCAATGGTCTGCTGGATGGCCTCCAGGGTGAGCTGCTCGCCGTCGCGGTGGGTAATGGGGATGTAGATGTTGGCGTCGGGGCCTTCATCCCAGCCCAGGGCCAGCCCCACCAGCCCCGCCCGATGCTCATCGATGCCCGTGGTCTCCACATCAAAGGCCAGGGGATTGGCTTTTTGCAACCGGGGGAGGACGTCGTCCAGATCGTCGGGCGTAGTGACCGCGCGATAGCCGTGGGGAGTGGCGCTCTCCTCTTCGGCCTCGGCCTCGCCGAACAGGCCGAGCTGCTGCACGCCGTAGCCTTTCGGCTCGGGCAAGCGGGGGATGAGGGTGCGGAATTCCAGCTCGGTGAAGAGCTTGAGCACCCGCTGGCGGTCGTAATCGCCGAACTCGCACGCCTTCAGGTCGAGCTCCACGCCCGGCACGTCCACGATCTGGGCCAGCGCCCGGGAGAGATAAGCCTCCTCCCGGCCCTTAATGAGGGCATTGCGCACCCGAGTGGGGGTGATCTCGTCGATATGGGCGTAAATAGTGTCCAGATCGCCCCACTGCTGCAACAGCTTCACCGCGGTCTTCTCGCCGATGCCGCGCACGCCCGGGATGTTGTCCGACTTATCCCCTACCAGGGCTTTGAAATCCACGATCTGGCGAGGCTCCAGGCCATAACGCTCCCGCACCTTGTCGGGCGTGTAGATGATGACGTCGGAGAATTTGCGGCCCGAGGTGAGCACCCAGATCATCTCATCCACCACCTGCACCAGGTCGCGATCGCCCGTGGTGATGAGGGAGAGCGCGCCATGGGGCTCGGCCTGATGGGCCAGGGTGGCGAGTACGTCGTCCGCCTCGTAGCCCTCTCTGGTGAAGACGGGGATGTGGAAGGCGTCGATGAGCTCTTGGATGCGCTCGATCTGGATGGAAAGTTCATCGGGGATGCGCTCGCGGGTGGCCTTGTACTTCTCGAACTTGTCATGCCGGAAGCTGCGGCCCACGTCGAAGGCCACGGCCATGTGCGAGGGCTTGTGATCCCGAATGATGTTCAGGAGCATGGAGGTGAAACCGTAGACCGCGTTGGTGAGTTCGCCCTTGCTGTTGGCCATGTCGGGGGGCAGGGCGAAGAAGGCGCGGTAGGCCAGGGAGTGGCCGTCGATGAGGACGAGTTTCATGGTGAAATGAAGATATCCGGAATAAGAGCGGTTGGTGTTAAGTCGTTTCCAGAGGGTTCTTTTTCTCGCCTAACCACTAAGAACGCCGGGGCGCAGAAGAAGCGCATCCTTTGAAAACGGATGCGATGAATGCGAATTCTGGGTAGTGCGTGTCACACTGATCCTAATCCTAATCCTCAATCCCTAGGAACGCAAAACCGCCCGCAAGGCCGGGAGGCGATGCGGGCGGAGATTGGCGGGGGGTTGGGGTTATGCTGCTTCCCGTATGGCGAGCTTTCTGGCGTCGAGCAACGCATGCACCTGGGGATCCTCGAGGATGTCTTTGCGAAACCGATATCGGCGCCCTTTGTCCAGGCGCAGTGAACCCGATTTGAGCTGGAGCATCAGGTGCTCATTGCCAATGTTTTCCAGCCAGATGTAGTCTTCGACTTCCCACGTATCTTCTTTGGGTTTTCGGAGGGAGAATCGCATCGAAACCTCCATGGAATCGGAATGATTCGGGTGGGGGTGCCAGACCCTAGTGCAATGGTTATCTTGCTGGATGGATGCCGGGGGGGAAGAAGCGGATTAGACCTTGCGGAAGGTGACCGAACGGCCGCGTAAACGGGTCGAGGGCACGCGTGAAAGGATCCGATCGACGTATTCCTCTTGCACCTCGATATAGGTGTATCGGTCGCGAATGTCGATGTTGCCCACAGCGCGGCCGGGCACGTTGGCTTCGTTAGCAATGGCGCCAACAATGTCTTTGGGGCGCACGCCGATGTCATAGCCTGCATCCATAACCAGGCGAACATATCCTTCTTCCACTTCACGATCCTCATAGATACGCTCTCGCTGCTGAGGGCGTGAGGAGCTTGGGCGGTAGGAAGATGAACCCGAATATCGACGTTGTTCGTACTGTGGGCGCTGACGATCAAAAACGCGCTCGGTTTCCTGAGGTTTTTGGCTGAGGATGACTGCAGCCGCGGCGATCTCGGACCAGTCAATTCCCTCTTTGGCCAGATCGTTCAGTAACAGCATGTAAGGCTCGAGGTGCTCGCGATGGACGATGGCCTTGATGCGTTTTTTATAGGCCTCGGCCTTTTGGGCCACGATACTGGCGCGAGTCGGCGAAAGCACCGCGCGAATTCGTTGCCCTAAATGGGTCTCGATCTCATTGAGCAGGGCGCGATGTCGGCCTAAAACCAGGCTGAAATGCACCCCATTTTCTTCCACCAGGCGCGACCGAGCCGCATAGCTCTGGATGTCGGGAGCGACGTCGTAGCTGATGACATAGGGGGATTCCAATGACAGCTCTTCGCCCACCGCATCGGTTAACACCAAAAAGGCCAACGTGCCTTCCTGCCATTTCATCACCGCGGCTTCGCGATCACTGGCATCCATCCCCAAATGAATGGCGGCGCCCAGGTAGCCGCGTGTATTAAGGTCAAATGCGATTGCCTCGACCCGCGATCTCAGGCTGGCGAAGATGAGCGAGCGTGTGATATTTTCGCCATCAAGCAACCGAATAAGGGCGTCTTCCTTTTCTCCGGAGGGGATGGCCTGATAGCGATGGTTAATAAGCGGAACGGTGATGGCGATAGGTTCGCGCTGGATCAGGACCGGCTCAAAAAGATGTTCGTCCGCGAAATCCTGCAACGCCTCCTCGACCTTGGCCGCGAAGAGGGTCGTCTGACGCCCTGCGGGCATCATGTCGAAAAGCTCTTCGATGACCGTTTGCTGGCGACGAGAAAGCAGGTAATCGATATCCTCGATGACGACAAATTGAATGTGCTCCAGGCTAAGCGCCTCGCGGTTCACATGTTCGCGGATGCGAGGCGGCGTGCCAATGATAATGGCTGCGGTCTCATCCAGTTGTTCCGCCTCCCTGGCCAAAGATCGTCCCGCGTATAATGATACAACGCGTAGTTCTTTATGGGGATTAAGCTTTTGGAAGAGGGACCCGGCTCGGATCGCATTGTCGCTTCCGCCAACCAACACCAATACCTGCGCTCCAGCGGTTTCTACATCCAGCGTTTGCAAGATGGGAAGTGCATAAGCGGTGGTGCGCCCACTGCCCGAAGGCGCTTCGGCGAGAATATCTCGTCCAGCGAGAATGTGTGGAATAATCTCGGTCTGGAGGGCAGTAGGCTTTTCCAGACCCATAGCTTCAATCCCCGCAATGAGCTCCGGGGTTAATCCTAAATCAGTGAATGATTGACTCATGTTTACCTCACAAAAAAGTTCACAGGTGGACACATAGGGAAAGGGGCGAGAGTTTTTAGTGGCTTCCCAAGGGTAATATATCTTACCCCACGCCAACGATCGCACTATAGCACAATTTTGTTGAGATTGCAATTTTTCTTTAACTGTTCGACGCCCTATCAATGCCGTCAATTGTAGCTACCGCCCCGCCCCCGACTGACTGCTCAACCTGGTCCATGCGACGAGGAGACCATACGCTGGCATGGCACGGCTCTCAGTATGAACCCCACGCAACCTGCAGCCAAGTTCGAATTCAAGAATCCAGCAATGGCTTAGCCAACAGAGGATGTAAACCACGCCAGCAGGCTGTCCAGCGGTCTGGTATTGAGTATGTCCGCAGGCGTCAGCCAGGCTCGGCGGGCCACGGCCACACCATAACTCAGATAATCCATGTCGGCGGGTTGATGCGCGTCGGTGTTGATGACAAGCTTACATCCCAAATCGACGGCTCGGCGCGCATAAACGTCGTTCAAATCTAAACGCCAGGGATGGGCGTTAATTTCAACCGCGGTGCCGGTTTCGGCGCATGCCTGCAACACCTGCTCCATGTCGATCTCTGTAGGAGGACGGCGGCCGAGCAGCCGGCCGCTAGGATGTCCGAGGATGTGCACATGGGGGTTGCGGATGGCCTTCAGGCAACGTTCGGTCATGGTTTTTCGATCTTGTCGCAGACTGCTATGGATGCTGGCGACCACGATATCCAGCCGGGCAAGAACGTCATCTGGTAAAGCAAGGGAGCCATCGGCAAGAATCTCTAATTCCACACCGAGCAGCAATCGAAAATCAATGCCATCATTGGCCCAACGTTGATTGAAATCATCTACGATCTGTCGTTGTTTGGCGAGTTTGTCACCATCAACGCCGCCGGTGACGCCAAGCCCAATGCTGTGATCACTGAGCAACCAATAGCGATAGCCTCGAGCCATCGCGGCTGTAGCCATGGCTTCGATGCTCGCCCGACCGTCGCTCCAGTCTGAATGTCCGTGCAGCTCTCCCAAAATATCCCTGGTTGTGACGAGATCGGGCAAGGCGTGCGCCAGGGCCAAATCGATTTCCCCCCGATTTTCTCGCATTTCTGGAGGAATCCAATCCAGACCTAAAAAATGATACAACGCCTCTTCCGTTTCAAAGAAGCGTTCTTCGCCGGCTGGTGCGCTGCCCTTACCCGTGGCTTTCAGGCCGTACTCACTCAAACTCCATCCCTGTTTCAGGGCCAACTCCCGTAGTTCGATGTTGTGTTGTTTACTTCCTGTGAAATATTGGAGCGCCGTTCCCCAATGTTTTGGCTCCACCACCCGAAGGTCGCATTCCAATCCACCTTTGAGTCGCACCCGCGATTTGGTTTCACCGCCCAGAAGCACTTCTTGCACCTGAGAAAGATTTTGGAATGCCGCCATAACTTTTGTAGGATAGGGGGTGACGGCAAGGATGTCGAGATCGCCTACGGTTTCTTTCCATCGACGCAGACTTCCGGCGGGCTCGATAGCAGTGATCGCGGATTCGGGTAACGCTTGCCGAAGGTTAGCGATGAGTTTGAGGGCAGTGGGCCGGGCCACACCAAGTGGCGTGCGGGCATGACGTCGTTGTTCCACCAAGGCAAGGCCTTTGAGAATGTTCTCTTCGGTTTTTGCGCCAAACCCTTTCAATGTCCTGATTTGATGGTTTTCTGCAGCTGTTCTTAA
>WFTO01000346.1 GCA_015485435.1 Anaerolineae bacterium
AGCATGGCGAGCGTTTCGCCCGCGTGAAGGTGCCTGGTTTCTTCCCTCGACTGTTGCGAATACCAAGCGAAGATCGGGCCGATATCTTCGAGGGGCTGCCTCTGAGCGATGTTAAAGCCGATAATTTTGTTTGGATTGAAGAGGTGATTAATCATAATCTGGGGGAGCTTTTCCCCGGCTTGGAGGTGAAAGCCGCGTATCCATTCCGCGTGACGCGGGACGCAGACATTGAGATCGAGGAAGATGAAGCTGCAGACCTGCTTGCAGCCATTGAGCAAAGTGTAGAGTCTCGCTTTTTTGGCAAAGTCGTCAGGTTGGAAGTCGACAAGGCCATGCCCAAGCGCATCCGGGATATCCTGGTGGAGAATTTGGGCTTGCAGCCCTATCAGGTCTATGCCCTTGATGGGCCAGTTGGCATGGCTGACCTGATGGAGCTGATGAAGGTGGATCGTCCAGACCTCAAAGATCCTCCCTTCACGCCATCGCTGCCGCCTGCCCTGACCACGGGCGAAAGCATCTTTTCGGTAATCCGTCGCCAAAATATCTTGCTCTATCTGCCTTACGACAGCTTTACGCCTGTGCTGGATTTTCTGGAAGCGGCGGCCGAAGACCCCAACGTGCTGGCTATCAAACAAACCCTTTACCGGGTGGGGAAAAATGCGCCTGTCGTCAAAGCGCTGATGAAGGCGCGAGAAAACGGCAAACAGGTGGCGGCGTTGGTCGAGCTGAAAGCCCGTTTTGACGAGGAGAACAACATCGTTTGGGCGAAGGCGTTAGAGCGGGCGGGGGTTCATGTCGTCTATGGTTTGATCGGTTTGAAAACCCACGCCAAATTATTGATGGTCGTCAGGCGCGAAAGCGATCGCATTTTACGATATCTGCACATGAGTTCCGGCAACTATAACGCCCTCACTGCCAAAGTCTACACCGACGTCGGCTATTTCACCTCCGATCCCGATCTCGGCGCCGATGTCGCGGATCTGTTCAACGCCCTGACCGGTTACTCACGGAAGGACACCTATCGTAAGTTGCTCGTGGCACCAGGCAGGATGCGGGATGAGATCTGCCAACGGATTGAACGTGAGATCGAACGGCATAAGGAGCATGGCGATGGCCACATTATGATGAAGATGAACCAGCTTGTCGACAAGCAATGCATTCAAACCCTTTATCGCGCGTCGCAAGCTGGCGTCAAAGTCGATCTTCAGGTCCGGGGAATATGCTGCTTACGTCCTGGCCTAGAAGGGATCAGCGAGAACATACGCGTGACCTCCATTGTAGGGCGTTTTCTGGAACACGCCAGGGTGTATTACTTCTATCACGGCGGTGAAGAAGAAATGCTAGTGGGCAGCGCCGACCTGATGCCCCGAAACCTCGACCGTCGCGTTGAACAGCTCTTCCCTGTGGAAGACCCCTTCATCAAAGCGGCGTTAAAAAAGATCCTTGATATTCATTTGCAAGACAATGTAAAAGCGCGGGAAATGCTTCCCGATGGCTCCTATCGACGAGTGCGTCCCGGTCCGGATGAACCGCGCATTCATGCACAAGCGTGGATGATTGAACATCGGGGTTTCTGGCATCGGAAGGAATAAACTCTACGACGCTTGGGCGATGCGCTTGTTTGCTAAGTGGTTGAGGTAAAGTGGTTTACTCAGGCGGGCGCGGGCCCGCCTTCGGCGCATAGTACGGTTTCTATCGGCCATCGGCCCAAAAAGTCGAGCTCTACGGCCTGAAGGATGAGCTGTATCGTCCATCAGGTGGTCAGGAAGGTTTTTGTACGATGATCATGCTCAGTCAACTTGTTGAACGCATTGGCGCGGCATATGCTGGCGGCACCGCCAAACGACATACTGCGGCAATCGCTCGCTACCATCGCATCCAGGCTAGTCCGGGCTATCGCGCGGCCGCAAATTGGGTTTTGCATACATTGCAAAATGCAGGCGTGTCCGCCTCAATCGAAACTTATTCAGCCAATTTGCAAACCACGTTTTGGTCCCTGGCCTCCTTTCAGGAGTGGGCGTGTCAGGAAGCCACGTTGGAGTGGGTGAAAGAAGGGCGCGTTGAGCGGCTTTGTGACTACCGAGCCTCAGCCGTTTCGGTCATCCAGCGGAGCATTTCGGTGTGTGGGGAATTCCAAGTAGTGGATGTCGGTGCTGGACGGCCTGAGGATTACGAAGGGGTGGATGTAACAGGGAAACTTGTGCTTTCACGCGCTCAGGTGATGCAGACTTATCGTGAAGCCGTATTGCAGCGGGATGCGGCGGGCATCCTCTTTGACGATATCGGCGCGACCGCGCCAGGCCGTAGCCGGCACGATCTCCCTGACGCCCGTCAATACGCCTCCTTTTGGTGGGGCGATGATGACCCGCGGGGATGGGGGTTTGTACTCACGCCCCGGCAAGGAGACGCCATTCGCGCGGCCTTGCACGCAGGAGAACAGGTGGTGATGCGCGCACACATCCGCGCCAGTCTTTACGATGGCGCCTTTGAAAATGTCATCGCTCGCATTCCCGGAACAGAGGAGGGTGAAGTATTGGCCATGGCGCATCTTTGCCATCCTCAAGATTTCGCCAACGACAATGCATCGGGCGCGGGGGCCTTGTTAGAGACAGCCATTACCTTGCAAGAACTTATCGTCTCTGGCGTTTTACCGCCCCCCAAACGTACGCTAACTTTCCTGTGGATGCCAGAGATGACCGGCACTTTTGCCTGGTTGGCCGCGCATGAAGAGCGTATCCCACATATTGTGGCTGGCATCAATCTCGATATGGTGGGTGAAAGCCCCGATAAAACCGGTTCCGTGCTTCTTATCGACAGCCCACCAGCCGCGTCCGCTTCTTTCACGGTGGCGCTGCTTTCTCGCCTGCGAGACATGCTGATCACCAATGCGTTCTCCTACCAGCAGGTGCATACGCCCCTGGCCCTGATTCGTACGCAAACAATCCCCTTTAGCGGGGGCAGCGATCATATGGTCACTTCCGATCCAACGGTTGGCATTCCCACGCCCATGCTCATTCAATGGCCCGATCGCCATTATCACACCACTGCGGACACCATGGAGATGGTGAGTGAACGCTCTCTATGGTTGGCAGGGGTCCTGGCGGGCAGTTATCTTTATTGGCTGGCGCAGGCAGGTGGCGAGGAAGCGCGGTGGTTGGGGTGGGAGATGATTCATCAATATGAAAAAGACATGGCCGCGTATGTAGGAACGATGCTGTCAGATTGGCCTGAACACACTGCCGGGGGCCAGGCGCGCCTCTGGGCGCAGCTGGATGCCGGGATCGCGTTTCGGCATGAGCGCATGGGGGCAGCATTGGCGTCTTTGGAACGCCTGGCGCAGATCGACAATACGTTGTATGTGTTGTTGGGCGAGTTGAACGATCTGACTGAGCGGTTCCGCGCTCGTATTCATCGTCAAATCCATTCCCATCACATGGTCGATGCTGGGAATGAGGAGGATGCTTGGGAGCGTCATGCGCAAAAGATTATCCCGCGTCGTCGATATCGAGGGCCCATCATGGAGATGGGGTTACCCAATCGCGTGCTTTCTTTGGATGAGGAGGATGTTCGCATCTGGCTTGCCCTCACCGAACAGCCGTACTGGCGCTTGTTGCGGGCCCTGGCTGAATATTGGACTGACGGGCGCCGCAGCCTGGCGGAGATCGCCAAACTGGTCGCCCTGGAGACAGGTTTCGAGGTGGGGCCAGCCATCGAGCAGCACTTTTCATTACTGGCCCGCGTTGGTCTGATAGAATTCCAACATCATTGAGCACCGGGCTCACGAGATCATCTTGGTGGCCTCTGCCAAATTCAAGCGATTGATGTGGCGAATGGCTGGCAGGGTGGAGAGCAGCATGATCAACAACACGCCGATGCTTGTCCATAAATAACTGTAGGGGCTGATGTATGCGGGGAGATTGAACATTTCGGTGTTGTAGGTTGAGATGAGAAAGACGGTCGCCCACCAACCTAACAACATGCCCGGCACCAGGGTGATCAGCCATAACAAGACCGTTTCAACCACCACGAACCGGGCGATCCGCCATCCCGAAGCCCCGATGGCTCGCATGGTGGCAAATTCCCGCTGTCGTTCCAGTACATTGATGGTCATGCTATTGAAGAGCAAGGCGAACGCCATCAGAAATGCGAATATCAAAATGACTGCGACAAAGGCGTAAAATAACCCCATCAGTGCTTGCCAGTCCTTTTGTACATCTGCTTTGACCTGCACATTGACCACGCCAGGAAGATGGTATAACGCTTGTTTGGTGGCGACGGTGCGGGATGGATCGACCTTGAGATACAGCGAATTGAACATGGCTGTGGGCGCTCCGATTTTCTTTTGCGCTTCATCATAAGAGATGTACGCCAATCCGCCACCGATCTCGTCCACACTCGCTCTATAACGGAAGGTCGTTTCTCCCATGAAACTGCTAACATCTACCTCATCCCCTGTCGCGAGATCCAGCTTTTTGACCAGAAATGGGCTGAGAAGGATGTTGCCATCCTTGAGCGTTTCTTGGGGGGAAAGGTTGTCGGGCAATTGAAGCACATGCATGCTGTTTTCAGGCTGGATGGCAACCAAAAAAGCATCTTGTTCGATCTGGTGAGCTTGAAGTTTGGCCGGAAGTTGGATAACAGGCTCCGCCTTTTCCACTCCCTCGATCTTTTGCACCTGAGCAAGGGTCTGTTCCGTTTGCGGGCTGTTGAACAGCACCAACATATCCCATGTTTCTATGTCCTGAAAATTTTTGTCAAGGGCGTAATTCATGGAATCCATCATCCCTAATCCCACCAGAGCCAACATAAAGCTCAAGGCAACACCGATTGCTGTGGTCAATGTCCTTCGTGGAATGCGGAAGACGTCGCGCAGGGGCAGACGCAGCCACAAAGGCGGCGTCAACCAACGCTCCAGCCAGGTCTGACGGCCCTTGGTGAGCATGATGCTGGCATCCATGCGCATGGCGAATGCCGGAGGCATATGGGCGGATGTGCGGGCAGGGCTCAACGCCGCCAGAACGGAGAAGAGGATGCTGAGTAAGACGCCGATCAACACCAGATCGGGATGAAAATTGCTTTGCACAAGAGGGATGCCCAGTTCGCCCGCATACAGGGATGTGGTGGCATATCCGAGGGGAAGGCCCGCCATCACGCCCAAGATGGAGCCAGCAACAGCGATCACCAGCGCCATGGTGAGGTAATGCCCCATGACCGATCGGTCGCTATAACCTAGCGCTTTCATCAGTCCGATTTGAGGGCGTTGGCTCCAGATCAGGCGACTGAGCATCGCATAGACCGCCATGGCCGCGACAAACAACATTAAGAACGCCATGATGTAGGCCGATTCTTTAAACCCATCTAGATCCAATTGCAGCGCGGCGTGCGAAGGCACGTCTTCTGCCAGGGTAGTCTCAATGAGCCGATAGGGCCTCAACAAAGGTTCAATGCTGGCAATCACTGCATCCCGATCTGCTTTTGGTTGTATCAGGACGTTGATATTGTTGATTTGGCCCGTCAGGCCCATCCAGCTTTGCAGGTCGGGCAGCGACACAAAGAGCACAGCAAATGTGCGCGGTGAGGGAAGAAAGTCTTGCTTGCTGGCGCTGACCACCAGATATTCCGGACTCGAAACGATGCCGACAATCGTCAAGGGCTTTTTATGACCTTGGATGATGGGCGTCACCTGATCGCCGACTTTGAGGTCGTAGTAGTCGGCAAAGTGAGATTCAACCATAACCGCGTTTGTATCCGTTTCTTTCAGGAAACGGCCTTCTCGCACATAAAGGGCGTTGACCGCGGGCTGTTTCCCTGGTGGCACGCCGATGAGTCGAGATCGAATCGGATCACCACCAGGCAATTCATATCCGGAATCGATGACCAGCCGCCCGGTTGCCGCTTCGACGCCGGGTACCCTGGCTACCTCCTTCACAATATCTTCGGGCGCAGCTTGCACCGAAAAGCTGACATCGGCGAAGTGAAGCTCATCGTACGTGCGTTGATAGGAAGAAGATAGATCGCGATACGCGCCTGCCATCGACACCAGACTGGCGATGCCCAGGGCGATGATGATGATCAGCGCGACGCTCTGGGCATCGCCAGTCTGGTGTCGATGGCAGGCGCGTATCGCGATCTATCTTCTTCCTATCAACGCACGTACGATGAGCTTCACTTCGCCGATGTCAGCTTTTCGGTGCAAGCTGCGCCCGAAGATATTGTGAAGG
>WFTO01000347.1 GCA_015485435.1 Anaerolineae bacterium
CTCCTGATATTCGGGCAATCCCTTACGTTGAGTGTTGTTGATAATGGCCTCTGGTTTGTTGTTAGTAAAGACCTGTAGCCAGGCTTCCCAAATATAGTTTAACTCTGAATACATCAAGTTAGCGCCAAAAGGGGGATCTACAAATATATAGTCAACAACCTCACTCGGAACAGAGGGAGTTTCCGCCGATTGGGTTTGAATTAGCACGTTTTTCTTATTGAATTGTGTAGATCTCAGCACTTTGGCCAGTTTCGGGATACGAATGCGCAATGTTTCAAGAACATTTTTCTCTGCAGAAAATGATGGGACATAACGTAAGTATTGTGCAATCAGAGCCAAAAGCGGCTCAGAAATGCGATTTTTGAAAGTTGAAAAGGGGCAAGGGGAGTTGGAAAGCTCCTTGTCCCAGCCGGATCATCAAAGAGAGGCCAGCGTAGAGGCTTTGCTCAGTGAACTTTAACAACCAGACATTCCCTTGAAGCCATACGTGTGCGGAGGTGTTGGCAACGACCTGGACCATCTGTTTTACAGAGGGGATAGGGAACTCAGAGAAATCATGTTGCTGCTGTGTAAACCAGTGGGCGGCAAGACGAACGAAGTTGGCGGCGAAGCAGGCCAGGTATTCTTGCAATTGCAAAGCGGGTCCAGAGCGGACCTTGAGATGATGCATTTTGAAGACGTTTTTGCCCTCCTTGATGCCCGCCTCAATGGTTTGACGACCATTATAGGTGTGAAACCATTGTCTCTGATGCTGGGTCACAGGGTCATCGCCAAAATGGAGCAGAACGGCGTGGCGTTGCGAGTCGCCTATATGATAACGCAGAAGACCGATATTGAGCGGATAGGCGAAATGGCCATCCAAGGTGACCTGGGCCCAAGAAAACATGTCGGCGTTTTTGCCAACCCGTTCCCAAGTCACATCTTCGGGAAGGATGTCCAGAAGTTTAGACAACAGGTGGGCGCTGACGCCTTTGGTGTAAACCTCATAGCCCATCTCAATCAACCAGAGCAGGTTGGTCAAGCTGGCAAACCCTGCATCCATCCGCCAAATGGCTCGGATTGGCGTAGGATTCGCCGCATTATCGGACAGAAGCGCCTGATAATGGTGTTGTAAATGCGTATATGCTTCATGCAACGCATCCGCCTGGTGAGCATGGCGCTGAAAACGTCGTTCTGCGACCTGCACATCCTTTTGCCGGCGGGGCAATCGTTTTTCATAGGTCTGCACTTTGCGTTGCGCTCGAGACAGTTGACAATGGGGCGTCGGTTTTCGACCTTCCCGCACGTAATCAGCGTTTAATTGGTAGGCAAGCCGTTGCCAATGCGCCAGAGTCTGCTCCACCTCTGCCATCGCAGCCCTGGCTGCTTCCAATCGTTCTTCACTTTCAGCAGATCGCCTTTCCGCTTCTTGCCAGGCCGATTCCAGTTCCTCGAGCCGTTTTGCCACCCACTCTACCCGCCGCCTGGGGCGGATGCCCGTTTTTTGTTCGGCCAGGCGCACCATCTCCTGCAATTGCGTGACGCTGACCGTGTCTCCTGGATGTTGGCGACTATGGAGCCACAGCCTACCATAAGTCGGACTGTGAAAACTCACCATGGCCGCCTGATAGCCCAACTGCACCCCATCGCCCATGTAACCGTACGCCGCACCGGGATAGGTCGTGCTGCTATTGGAGACGGGACGCCCTGTCAGATCGCCGTCATAGACGACATACCCTTGTTGTTGCCATGCCAATGCGACTTCTTCTCTGATGATAGTATTCATCCAGGCGTCCAATGCGCTTTCGATAGCCGCCACCTCTTCCCAACTCAATTTCTGCAATGTCCGACTCACGCCGCTGTAATCCGCCCATCCTGTTTGCTGCCAAGCCCGGGCCACGGCCAAGTCTTGATCCAACGGGTGTGCTGAGCGGCTGATATCTTGTAAATGCGGCAGACCGCCCAAAATCGCTACAAAAAACTCGATCACTTTCCTTTGGGGACTATGCACTCGAGTCTTCTGCTTGATCGTGATCTGTTCAAATCTATCGATCAGCCCTTTTGCTTGGGCGAATAGGCCCCATGCCACCAGCATGGCGTGTTGGGTGAGGATGCCTTGCGGCAATTCAAGGGATGTCTGGGGTTGGCTCATGGTGATTCCTCCTTAATAATGTAGTGGTTATTATAAGCCAACCACATCCTGACCAAATTGTTAAGGTGCTGCTTTCATTTTTTGCAGTTTCTCGGCCGTCAGGCCTGCAATTGCACAAAAGTTACGTTAGTTCCGTTGATTGAATGGGGAAACGAATGGGGAAACGCGTCCAGGCCGACCTGGCCGGAGCTCATCAAAGTGGGGGATTACA
>WFTO01000348.1 GCA_015485435.1 Anaerolineae bacterium
GATAAACCTGATATGGCTCCCAAACCCTGACGTCGGTGACCTGGGTCCAGGTGTTAAACCAGCCATCATTTCGATTCCAATTCTGAATGCTGATACCGATAGTTTCATCAGTCATGTTTCGGGGAATGGGAACAAAGGCAAGGCGCCAACCAAGGTCTGCCAGCTCTTTCCCCTCGGTTGTCAACCATTGTGCATAGGGTTGACCATCCCGATACACCAATTGTTGATCATTCCCAAATTTCAGGCGCACATCCATGGTATCATACACTTTTTGGAAGCGTTCGCTGAAGGCCGCATCATACGTGCGAATTCGATACCAGAAAGTAAGAACTGGTTTATCGAGGACATCAGGGCCGGGAATGCGGATGGTTTGGGTGATGGCGGCCGTGCCGACAGGCACATTGCCTGGCTGGGAGGTGTCGTTGTTGGGGCCGTAATCGGGCGAGCCGAGTTGTGCCACATAGAGGACATCTCCATCAGGTCCGGGAGCGCGCAGCACATCTTGAACAAGCATGCCGCCATGTTCCCACACTCCGAAATCACCGCCGGCAAAATCGCCATCTTGAAGACGGTCGACATAGACGCCCCACGGCATTTCCACCCATTCCGAGACATTTCCAGCTCGGTCATAGGCTCGCATTCGGAAGAAATAGCGATGTCCGTAGGAGCCATTGAAACGTCTCGAGGTCTCTGGCGATTGCGCGGCGCCCCATAATAACCATGCGCCATTGCGCCCATCGCGATATTGCAGATCGAATCCGCTCAGGCCGCTGCCATCTGCCTGATCAACCCCTTGCCACGATACGACAAAACTTGTTTGGCGCTGGTACCGATCCATGGGTAAAAACCGCGGCATCGGTGGAGTCAAATCGATTTTGATGACGGCTTGCTGCACCGATTCTTTGTTGCCCGCCACATCGATAGCTTGATACTCCAACGTTCGCAAGCCTGTGTGCTTGAGCTCGATGAGGGCTTCGTGTTCAGCATATTGCCATTCGCCGCCGTCAATGCGAAAACGCACGCCCGCAGGACCTGAGCCGTCATCCTTGGGGCTGATCAAGACCTGGACAGGGGATACGTACCATCCATCCGCTCCCAATGTTCCCTCGAGGATGGTCAATACGGAGCTTGGCGACGTCACGTCATATCGCAATGCTCGACTTAAACGCGACCGGGTGTGTTGATCCACATTGCCTGCAACATCCTCCAACCAAAGATAGATGTCCCAGGCCCCTTCTCCGGGCACGGAAATCCCCTCGGCAACACCGGTCGGAGGAATGCGGACGCCATCGCGCGGGCCTTCAGGCGGCGTACCGATCTTGTAGTACGCTGCGGCGATTCCTGAAAGGTCCGGAGGATTCGTCCAGGTCAATGTAAAGGTGTTGGTTAACGTCCAATCAAAGGGTTGCACGCCCATGTATTCGGGCCCTGTTGGCGCTTCGTAATCGATTCGGATTGTAGCCAGCCGAGTCGATTCCTGGTTCCCCGCATGATCACGGCTAAAATAACGCAACACATGTTTGTCTTGCGAATCCAACGATAGCGACGTGGCCGTGATGTAATCGCTGCCATCGATGCTCACTTGAGTCATTGCGGCGCCAGAAAGGGCGTCATCGGGTAGAAAAGTCACGGTGACAGGCGAGGTATACCAGCCATTCTCACCCGCCTCCCCCGCAATGGCCAATTGCGTTACAGGCGGCGTGGCGTCATATTTCAAACTCATTTCACCGGTCCACATCGCGTAATTGCCATGATCCACGTTTCCAGCCATATCCTGCAACCAGACGTAAGCGTTGAACTCCCCTTCTGCAGGTGTTTGGATATCATTTAACATGCTGTTGGCGCCGGCATACCATTGCCCATCTATGGGAGAAAGGGGAGGTTGCCCGATTTTGACGTATGCGCCGGCAATGCCGCTTAAATCGTTCGGCGGCAATGCCAACAGTAAATTGAAATCATTGACGTTTGTCCACCCTCTTGGATTCACATCCAGGGGAATAGGCGGTTGCGGGGGACGCGTATCGATGTGTACCCCGCCCGGGATGCTGGAAATTGATTCCCTGTGACCCAATTGATCCACTGAATAGAATTCGATCTCATAATCCCCACTTTCGACCAATTGAAATGATGTTCCGGTCTGCCAATCGCTACCATTGATGCGATAGTAGGTTTCCTGAACGCCAATGCCATCATCCATGGCGACCAGGGTAATGGTTACAGGTTCGTTGTACCAGCCATTGGTGGGGCCATTCGGTGAGAGAACAGCATAGGAGGTGGTTGGAGGCAACTGATCGATCTGGATCGTATACTCTTGTGTGGGCTCGATATTGCCAGCATGATCTTGACTGAAATAACGCACCCAATATTGGCCATCTTCCGAGACCACCGTCTGCGTTCCTTGTCGCCAGGCGCCGTCGTTCAAGCGCCACCAGGTGGAGGCTACTCCCGAAGTCACATCTTCCGCCAAAAATGTGAGGGTGACGGGCGTTTCATACCACCCCAACGCATTGGGAGCGCCATCAATATTCAACACTGTGGTTGGAGGTGTTTTATCAAGTTTGAGGATCGATACCTCTGTTTCTTTGGCGTTGCCTGCCACATCGATGGCGCGCCCCACGATGGTGTGTGCGCCATCATCAACGATGCTCACGCTGCCTCCCAACACCCAACCAGCCCCATCCAGGTTATAGTAGGTCGCATCCAGGCCTGATTCATTGTCCACTGCCACTATATTAGCCAGGATGGTGTCGGTATACCAATCGTTATCCCCCAATGGCCCAAAGAAATCAAAGAAAACTGTGGGAGGCGTCATGTCCCATTGCAATCCATCTGGCAAACGGACTTGATTGGCGAGATCGCTATTGCCAGCTGCGTCTTGCAGCCAGAGATGGACATCGAACTGTCCTTCGGCAGGCGCGCGTATGCCTTCGATACGCGTGATATCGGGCGCCGTGACGCAGACGCCATCATTCACACTGAGAGGCGGCGCACCCACTTTATAACAGGCCCGCACAATGCCGCTTATATCCTGAGGATTCGTCCAGGAAAGGATCCAGGAGGCGTCGCCAGCAGTCTGCCATCCGGTTGGTGTTAATGACACATTTTCGGGGATATCCGGCGCCTGAGTGTCAACGCGGATCTCCTGCTCCGGACTGATCTCTCTGGTTCCCAATGCATCGGTGATGGCGTATCGAATATAATTTACGCCATCATCAACATGGATGGCCGTAATCGTTAAACGGTAAGTCGTGGAGATCGTTTCGTGCGCCAACAGATTTTGCGTCATCCATTCACTCCAGGAGACGCCGTCTGCGGAATATTGATAGGCTGCTTCATTCGTCAACCCATCGGTATCGGTCACCACGACAGATGTCAAGATCGTAGACGCATTTTGCCATGCGCCAGCCGCAGGCTGGAATTCACTCCACGTAGCCGGGTTGTTGCCAACCACGGTAAATGCGAACATGCCGAGGGGTAAAAGCCACGCCAGTAGGGCAGCAGTCAAGAACGCAAGGAGAAGCCGAATTGCAGGTTGCTTTTTTTCGTTCATAGGACAACAAAATGTTCAAGCTGCGCCAGGGGAGGAAAGGAAAAAGGGGACGTTGGAGGCGGGGCGGCTCACGCGGCCCGTCCAGGTCCCCTGACGAAAAGTGATTGGGCAAAATAGCGGTTGTTATACTTCGAAGCGATACCCCACGCCCCGCACAGTCATGAGGTATTTGGGGTCATCAGGGTTTTCTTCGATCTTGGTGCGCAAACGTCGCACATAGACCGCGATCTGATTGGGATAGCCGCCATAGTTCGCCCCCCATACGCTGGTGAGAAGCTGATCATGCGTTAGAACACGACCGGCATTCCGCATCAGCGTATGCAACAGGCGTGTTTCGATGGGCGTCAGCTCTACCACGCGGCCATCGGGAAGTTCAGCTCGGTTGGTAAGCGGGTCCAGACGGATGCCGCCGGTTTCAATGCGGTCGGATGGTTCCCCCAGGGCGTATGCTTCGGTGCGACGTAAGACAGCCTTCACCCGCGCCAAAAGCTCAGAAGGTTCGAATGGTTTGGCGAGGTAATCATCGGCGCCCATTTCCAGGCCCGCAACCCGATCCGAGGTTTCCCCTTTGGCCGAAAGAAAAATGACGGGGATGGCATAACGTGAACGGATTTCACGCAATGTTTCAAAACCATCCAAACCTGGCATCATGACATCCAATAAAATTAGATCGGGACGCTCCTGTTCGATGAGCGCCAGTGCGTCACGCCCATTGTTTGCGGCCATGACTTCATAGCCTTCCTCTCGCAACAGAAAGGCTGTCATCTTGACGCTTGGAGGATCGTCATCAACGACCAGTATACGCATGGGATTGTCATTGGCTGGGGAATAGGTTGACATAGATCGTTCAGATGTTTCATTATACCATCGGGCCATACTGCGAGCAAGGGATTGTGGAATTTTAGGCGGATGGTAAGAGGAGAGAGGGGACATGGTTGTCAGCGCTCAGTCGGTTTGGATAGGTAAGTAGTTGTAGGAGTAGGAGGAGGCAAAGCCTAATCTGGCCTCAACTTGCTGACCGATGGTCAGGCGCACAGCCACAGGATAGCTGGTGGTCGGGAAGTAGCCAACAGGAGGAGTCATTGCCCAAAGGGTGTAATCACCCGGCTCAAGATTGTTGAAGTCCACCATGCCCATCGCGTTGGTGGGCGCAACACCGCGCAACACGTTTTGCGCGTCCTTCAAGGTGATGATCATATCGCTAATGGCTGTATCCTCTCTGTCGAAGATGCCGTTTTGATTTTTATCGAAAAACACGAAGAGAGTGATCTTGCTGGGGGCAGGCGTGGGTGTGGGGGTGGCTG
>WFTO01000349.1 GCA_015485435.1 Anaerolineae bacterium
ACATGCACATTTTTCGCTGGGATCCTTGGGCGCAGAGCCGCATCAATCCGCCGGTGATTGTGGGCCACGAGTTTTGCGGTCATGTGGTGGAGGTGGGGGATAAGGTGACCGAGGTGAAGGTGGGCGATTTCGTTTCCGCGGAAAGTCATATCATTTGTCACACCTGTCGCATGTGCCGCACGGGGCGCGGGCATCTATGCCAGAATACGAAGATCATCGGCGTGGATCGCGATGGCTGCTGGGCCGATTACATCGTCATGCCGGCCGAGAACCTGTGGCCCAATCCACCCGATATGCCGCCCGAAGTGGCCAGTTTGCAAGAAAATTTCGGCAACGCGGTGCACACGGCCTTCGCCACCGACCTCACCGCGCGCAAGGTCCTGGTGACGGGCTGCGGGCCGGTGGGCCTGATGACCATCATGGTGGCCAAAGCTGCCGGCGCGCGCACCATCTACGCCACCGACATCTCCAATTATCGCCTGCGCATGGCCCGCGACATGGGCGCGGATATGGCCATCAATGTCTCGGAAGAGGACGCGTTCAGCATCATCTGGAAGGACACGCGCGGGGACGGCGTGGATGTGCTGCTGGAGATGTCGGGCGCGCCGCAAGCCACGGATTTGGGCTTTCGCCTGTTGCGACCGGGCGGCGAGGCTGCTCTGCTGGGCCTGGCGCCCTCGGCCATTCCTTTCGACATGAATAATCACGTGGTCTTCAAAGGCGCGACCGTCTACGGCATCGTGGGCCGCGAGCTGTGGGGAACCTGGTATCGCATGAGAGGCCTCCTCAGCAGCGGCCTGGTCGATCTCACCAAAGTGGTCACCCACCGTTTCGGTCTCGATGAATACGAAAAGGCCCTGCGCGTCATGCACAGCGGCCAAAGCGGAAAGGTGGTGATGTTTACGGAGAAGTAGCAGGTGGCATGTAGGGGCGTTCAGCCGAACGCCCGCAAGTGGCAGATACTACGTGCCATGTACAGCATGATGGCCATAATTAGGATCGAAAGGAGTTTTATTCTTGAGAACACCGTAAATTAAGTGCATAAGTTTGCGCATGGCAGCGACGATAATGACCATTCTTGGTTTATGTCGAGCTTCCAAGCGCTTAGCCAAAGCAGCGACGACAGGATTATGTTGGATGGCAACGATAGCAGGCCAGTAAAGAATGCCCCGTACACTGGTTTTACCCGTTTTTGAAATTTTGGGGCGATGCCGAACAGTATCACCAGACTCATGGTGAAAAGGCGTCAGCCCGACATCGGCCGCGGCCGCGCTGGCAGACTTGTATTGGGTCAGATTAGGCATTTCCGACAGCACTTTACGAGCGGTTTTCTCACCCACCCCCTTAATCGAACACATCAAGCTTACCGCCTCTTGCATTTCGGGATCAGAGTCGATGAAAGCTTCAATGCGTTCTTCTAATTGCCGGAGTTCTTCTTCTAGCAAGGTAATGATCTTCTCCAAAGAGGCCCTGACTTCCTCATCCTTGCTGTTTGCGAGACGATTCTTCTGTTGTGTCAAGGTTTTCATCAATCCGTCCCGGTGGCGAACCAAGTCGCGCAACTTGCGCTCCGATTTGCTCAACGGCTGCCAGGAATCAGGTTTCATCTTGGCACAAAATTCTACAATGACCTCGCTATCGAGCTTGTCATTCTTATTGCGTTGCATTTTGCTCATAGCGAACCCCTTGATTCGTGATGGATTGACGACGCTGACGGTGTAACCTGTGCCATGCAACGCTTCTGCAACTTCTTCCCAATAGTTGTTTGTCGCTTCCATACACACATGCAATTTATCTTCTACACCGTGCTTTTGCAGCCATTTCTCACACGCTTGTATCCCTTCCCGGTTGTTTTCGAATTGAAAGTAGTGTTTTTCATTATCAGGCGTCAACAATGTTGCATCGAAATAGCGTTTGGAAATGTCTATCCCTAAATAATACATGGTCTTCCCTCCTTGGAAGTGAGTGCTGGATGGTGACCTGCTCGGACGCACCTTGTTAGGGCTAGGTCAAACCTTCATGATCCTACTCTGTCTCATTGAGCAAGTCGATTTGTTCGATCTGATCTGCCACACGGCCTCGAAGGCTAAGGTTTTTAACAGATTCTTCCATTACTTTACCAGCATTCTTCCATTTGTCTATAATATGGTTCATCCAAGGGTTTTTAGTTGCGTCCATGATAAATCATGATAAATTTGGTTGACATAAAACGCCTCCTCCACAAGGTGGCAAGTGGCAGATACTACGTGCCATGTACAGCATGATGGCCATAATTAGGATCGAAAGGAGTTTTATTCTTGAGAACACCGTAAATTAAGTGCATAAGTTTGCGCATGGCAGCGACGATAATGACCATTCT
>WFTO01000350.1 GCA_015485435.1 Anaerolineae bacterium
ATCCTGGATTGCATGCAATCTGGATGTATCGCATTGCGCATTGGTTCTGGAAACATCGCATGTATTTCATCGGGCGATTGATTTCTCATGTAGCACGTTGGCTGACCGGTATCGAGATCCATCCGGGCGCAAAGATTGGCGGCGGACTTTTTATTGATCATGGCATGGGGGTTGTCATCGGAGAGACGGCGGAGATCGGCGAAGATGTGACCCTTTATCATGGCGTCACGCTGGGAGGCGTGAGCTGGCGCAAAGAGAAACGTCATCCTACCTTGGGCAATCATGTCGTGGTGGGAGCGGGCGCCAAAATCCTGGGCCCCATAACAATTGGCGACTATACCCGCATCGGCGCGAATTCGGTCGTGGTGAAGGACATTCCCGAAAACGCGGTCGTCGTTGGCGTGCCGGGCAGAGTGCATTCTCGCAACGGCCAGCGGGTTGTCGATAATGGACATGAGGACTTGCGTCATAATGTGCTTCATGATATCACCATGGAGCGTTTGCAGGCGTTAGCCATGCGGATTGATCGCTTGGAAGAGACCATCAACACTCAGCAAAGTCCCTATGCCGAGGAGGTGATGCTTCTACAACAGGGATATCAAGGCCCATGGGGCATCTAACCATTCTGACCATGGCATGAGTCGCATGCGGATGATGCAGATTGAGCTGGCAGATGCAGATAAAGGAAATATGAAGCCAGGATTGCAGGTGGCGGATCAACTTACGTAGGCCTCCGTGCTACAATCGATGTCCCCCCAATTGTTACCTTTTAGCCGTTATGACACCTATCGATCTTCGCTACACCCTCTGCTTTCTTATCCGTGCAGAACATATCCTCATGCTCAAGCGCAAAAGGCCGCCCAATCGCGGATTGTGGAATGGCGTCGGGGGCAAGATAGAGCCCGGCGAAACGCCCGTAGACGCCTGTTTGCGAGAAGTTGCAGAGGAAACTGGTTATCGCCTTCGACGCTTGCGGTTTCTGGGGATTATGACCTGGCAGGGTTTTGATCACCCAGCGGGTGGACTGTACATCTTTTCCGCGCCCGCCCCCGATGGCCCGCTTCCGCAGACCGAAGAAGGGGTGTTGCAGTGGCGTCCCAGGGAATGGGTTTTCTCCTCTCGCGAGGTAGTAGCAAATATTCATCTTTTCGGGCCGGCAATGTTTCAGAGTCTGGCTCCTCGATGGTGGCGTTTATCTTACGATCGCAGCGTCATCAAGCATTACGAAGTGCGACATCTTCCTGGATGGGTGCGGATTGGCGGCTATGGAGCGTGCTGTTTAAAGTCCTTGAAGGTGATTTGACACCACCGCTGAAACCTGTTATAGTGGTTCATGTAGGCCAACAAGCGCATCTGTCTCGAGTAGCAGTCGCCGCATTTTGGCGGCTGTTTTTTGTGCGATGCATTCAAAGCCTGCGGCAACAATTTTTTATTTCAGTTTCACTTACAGGAGTTTAAGTAACACCATGTCTCAAAGAGAACAAGGCACCGTCAAATGGTTCAACGCAAGCAAAGGCTATGGCTTTATCGCCCGCGATGATGGCGAAGACGTCTTCGTCCATTTCTCAGCCATCCAGATGGATGGTTTCCGCACTTTGGAAGAAGGCCAGCGCGTCGAGTTCGCGGTGGAAAGCGGCCCCAAAGGCCTGCAGGCCCGCGACGTCACCGCTGTCTAAACCGCGTTGAATGCAGACGGAAAGCCGAAGTTGATGGCATCCATTTATCTGCTATCATGACGCAAAAAGCGCGAGGATTTCGATCCCCGCGCTTTTTTTATTTGGATGCAATGTATCGAGAGAGGGGATGCAAGATAGGATGCTCCAGCGAGCATGGGCGTGTTTTCTTCAGTCTGGTTAGTTCTTTGGGGAAAAATGGGAAAAATAGTGTAGAATGAACCTACCGCCAATGTTCTTCCTCCGTCCTTTTCAACAGGAGGTCTGATATGCCATTGTTCAACGAGGAACATCTTCAACGCCTCAGTGAGGTGCTGAGACGATGGAAATCCACCACGCTGCAAAAAACGCTGGCACGCCGGCCCGAACGATTGCAGAAGTTCATGACGACTTCTTCCAGGCCTGTGAACCGGCTTTATACACCTCTCGACGTGGCAAAGATGGACTACCTGCGCGACCTGGGCATGCCTGGCGAGTACCCTTACACGCGCGGCGTGCATAGCACCATGTATCGGGGGCGATTGTGGACAATGCGCATGTTCGCGGGGTTCGGCACCGCGGAGGAGACGAATCAGCGTTTTAAATATCTCCTGGAACAGGGCCAGACCGGGCTCTCTGTGGCCTTCGACATGCCCACCCTGTATGGGTATGACACCGATGCACCGGAGGCCATCGGGGAATTCGGTAAATGTGGCGTGGCGGTGTCCTCGTTGGCAGACATGGAAGTGCTGTTCGATGGCATCCCCATGGGGGAAGTCAGCACCAGCATGACCATCAATTCACCCGCTGCGATCATTTGGGCCATGTACATTGTGGCCGCCGAAAAGCAGGGTTACGATCGTCGCGGTCTGCGAGGCACCATCCAAAACGATATCCTCAAGGAATTCATTGCCCAAAAAGAATTTATCTTTCCGCCCGAACCATCCATGCGTCTGGTGACTGACACCATCGAATTTGGCGCCAAAGAAATGCCCTACTGGAACACCATCAGCATCAGCGGATATCACATTCGCGAAGCGGGCAGCACCGCGGTGCAAGAGCTGGCCTTCACTCTGGCGGATGGGTTCGCGTATGTGGAAGCCGCATTGGCGCGAGGATTGCATATCGATGACTTCGCCCCGCGGCTTTCCTTTTTCTTCAACGTCCATAACGACTTTTTCGAAGAGATCGCCAAATTCCGGGCGGCGCGACGGATCTGGGCCCGGGCCATGAAAGAGAGGTATGGGGCCCAAAACCCGCGTTCATGGATGCTGCGCACCCATGCGCAGACCTCGGGGGCCTCATTGACCGCCCAACAACCAGAAAATAATATCGTACGGGTGGCAATCCAGGCTCTGGCCGCCGTTTTGGGCGGAACCCAGAGCTTGCATACAAATAGCATGGATGAAGCGCTGGCATTACCCAGCGAAAAAGCAGTAACCATCGCGCTGCGCACTCAACAAATCATTGCCCACGAATCGGGCGTGGCCAACACCATCGATCCTCTGGCAGGCTCTTATTTCGTCGAAAAGTTAACCAACGAAATGGAAGAGGAAGCGAATCGGTATTTCCGCGAGATTGAAGCCATGGGAGGCGTCATTCGCGGCATCGAAAGCGGATATTTTCAACGGGAGCTAGCCGAATCCGCCTACCGTTATCAAATGGAGATTGACAATTGGG
>WFTO01000351.1 GCA_015485435.1 Anaerolineae bacterium
ACGCCCTACAGCCACGCCCTTTCCCCCTGGTCCCGCATCTAAACTGGGCGTCTTTGTTGGGCGCAACGATCCACAACTCTTCGAGCTTCTACAAACGGGAAATCTTGCGCTGGTCAAAACCCTGGAATATGACCCTAATTTTGTCACCGACATCAAACAGACCGATCCCGATGTCTTTCTGGTAGCCCGTTATACACCTTTGCCTCATCCCGACTTCGCGAATTGGGACCCCATCGTCGAGGCGCAGAAGTTTGTGCAGCTGTTGCTGCCCATCGCCACCGAGCCCCGCAGGTTGGCTGCGATTGATTGCTGGGAATCTTATAATGAACCTGTGGTCGCCAATGAAGCGCAAATGGCCGACCTGGCCCGTTTTGAAGCGGAGCGGGTCCGGTTGCTGGCCGAAGCCGGGGTGCGTTCTTGTGTGGGGAATTTCGGCGTCGGACAACCCTCCCTTGAATTATGGCCTGCTTTTTTCCCTGCCCTTGAAGCAGCCAAACAATATCAGGGTTATCTGGCCTTGCATGAATATTCTGCACCCTATCTGTGGTTTGGAAGCGGCGTCAATCAGCTGAATCCCCAGGCGGATGAAGGCGATGAAGGCTGGCTTACTCTGCGTTACCGGAAAGTGTATCGCACTTACCTGCAGCCGGCGGGACTGGCGATCCCCCTGGTTATTACCGAGGCAGGCATCGACGGCCTGATCACCAATCGTCCCGGCCCAAACCAAGCCCGTGGCTGGAAGGACTTCGCACCTTATTGGGAAGCTGAAGGTGCGATCCAAAGTTCGGCCTTTGGATTTTACATGGAGCAACTGGCCTGGTATGACGCGGAATTACAAAAAGATGACTATGTGATCGGCGCCGCCATTTTCGCCCTGGCCGGACCAGAGGGCTGGTACACTTATGAGATCGGAGGCGGGCCCTGGTTCGACATCTTCAAACAATACCTTTCGGTGCATCCCCCTCGATAAGGACGTGAGGTTGCACAAAAAGCCAGGCCCGCGATACTCACGAGCCTGGCTTAGAGCAGGAGGCCTCGGAAATAAATGGTTTATTGCGCGGCAGCCGCGCGATTGACCATCCTCGTCAAACGCGACTTCCGTCGGGCGGCGTTATTCTTGTGAATAATGCCTTTTTCAGCAGCCTTATCCAAACGTTTGATGGTAATTTGAAGCCACTCACGAGCGGTTTCGATGTCGCCTGCTTCAAGGGCCATATAAATCCGCTTCGTGCCTTTGCGAATGCCGCCCTTGACTTTACGATTGCGCTCGCGGCGCTTAAGACTTTGACGATAGCGTTTCAGTGCAGATTTGTGCGTAGCCAACCTAATCCTCCGGTTTTCTGGCAAAGAAATACCCGCCGAGATACACCCGTCGGGTGATGATTGTTTTTTCAGAGACAACAGCTAATTATATGCCACGAATCCCTTTTTGGCAAATTTCGCCTCAGAGTGATTGTTTGATGTCTCTAAGGGTTTAATCCGCATACGTGTCGTCGGAGGTCTTGACAGAGGCATCGTCAGAGCTCGGCGGCATCTCTGGCGCCAGGACCGTATACAAACTCAAATCGCCTTCTCGACCATCGGCCACAAATTGTTCGAGAATGCGCAATCCGGTCGCGGAGGCGATGGCCTCAACCTCAGAGGCATCCAGCTCATGCACATATCGCATGCCTCCGCCATCCTTTTTCCAGTCCAACAAATAATCGCCGGGCTCAACATCGGCCTCTCGCAGCCCCGCTGCGGACCAGGGCAACAGTTTTCGACGCATGCGTTCGTTGTGGGTAAAGCGCCAGTTCGATAAAATCAATACCCCGTCAGGTTGTAGATATCGACGAGCTGTGCGAACAAACGCAACCCGGGCCTCAAACCCCGGGATATGATGCAACACGGCCAACGCAGTCACCACATCGTATGGTAATGGCGGAGTGGGCCATTCCTTCGCGCTTAAATCGGCATATAGACATTCGGCCCGCACATGGGCAAGCTGTGCGGTCCTCTCTCGGGCGATGGCCAACAGAGCCTCACTCCCTTCCAAACCCACATAACGGACTTGCTCCAAAGAGGCATCAAGAAAGAGCGCCAACCGTGCATTCCCACAACCGAGGTCGAGCACGGTACAGCGTCTGGGAAAATGGTGTATAATATGTTGCCATCCTGGTTGCGCGCCGAAGCGCGTCCCCGAAAAGGAGGCGCCGAAACGCTCATAGAAATCGCGATTGAGCGCAATGAGCTTCTGCCGGACTAATTCATCCATAGCTTCTCCATTCTATTCTAATGCCCACCATCAACCTTTCCAAATGGTCTGACGCCGAAGGCCGCACTCGCGACGTTCCCACCGATATCGATGAACTGATGCAGGTGTTGGCGAAGATTCGCGCGGCCGAAAATTGGAGCAACAAGGCCTATCTCGCCATCGTCAATGGGCACGCCCGTCAAACAGGGCGGCTGTTTTCGAAAACCGAATTGATGGACGGCTATCGCAAACTGGTGGCGATGGGCGCCTTAACGCCCGATCGCGTCCTGGAGGAACGATTGCTCCGCAAGCCCGTGCGCACCCATTCGGGCGTTGCTCCTGTGACAGTGCTGACCAAACCCTACGATTGTCCAGGGGAATGCATTTTTTGTCCCACTTTCGTTCGTATGCCCAAAAGTTACGTCCCCGATGAACCTGGGGCCATGCGAGCGTTGCAAAATGATTTCGATCCCTGGAGGCAGGTTACCTCTCGATTGCGAAGTTTTGAGGCCACAGGACATACCGCCAACAAGGTGGAATTGTTGATTCTGGGCGGCACCTGGTCAGCCTATCCCCGTGCTTACCGGGAATGGTTTGTGCGTCGATGCCTCGATGCGATGAATGGCGTGGACGCATCCAGCTTGGAAGAAGCGCAGCGTCTTAATGAAGACGCGCCCTATCGCAATGTAGGGCTTGTCATCGAGACCCGTCCTGATGCGGTCAGCATTCGCGAGATCGAACATCTGCGTAGGTTGGGCGTCACTAAAGTGCAGTTGGGCATCCAGAGTATGGATGATCGCATCCTGGCATTGAACAAACGTGGACATACCGTTGAAGACACCCGTCGCGCCTTTCGTTTGTTGCGCGGCGCTGGATTCAAGATCGTCGGGCACTGGATGGCCAACTTATATGGTGCGACGCCCGAATCGGACTTTGAAGATTTCAAGCGCCTGTTTGAGGACCCAGCCATCAGGCCTGATGAACTCAAGATTTATCCCACTTCCCTGCTAAAAGAAGCCGAACTCTTTACTTATTATCAAGAGGGGCGATTCAAGCCGTATGAGGAGGAGGTGTTGATCGATCTTATCGCCCGCTGCAAAGCCCTTGTCCCCCGTTATACCCGCATCAATCGCATCTTCCGCGATATTCCATCCCCCAACATTGTGAAAGGAAATAAAAAAACCAATCTACGCCAATTGGTGCAACACTACATTGAGGCGCATCACCTGCCGCATTGCCAATGTTTACGTTGTCGCGAAGTACGGCGGCAAAAAGTCGCCGAAAGCGATCTGCGGATGGACATCCTGCCTTATCAAACCGACATCAACCGCGAGTTTTTTATCAGCTTCGTCACGTCCGACGACAAGGTGGCCGGCTTCCTCCGCCTTTCGCTGCCCAATTCTCCAGAAGTGGTGCCCATTGATGAAATTAAGAACGCAGCCATGATTCGTGAAGTCCATGTGTATGGACCGGCGCTCATGTTGGGTAAGGATAGTCAAGGGGAGGCGCAACATCGAGGCTTGGGCTCGCGATTGGTGGCCGCAGCTGAGGCTATCGCCCGGGCCGAGGGATTTTCGCAACTGGCGGTTATTGCCGCCATTGGCACGCGCAATTATTATCGCCGTTTGGGATTCGAGTTGGGCGAGTTTTACATGCTCAAAACCCTCTAGCGGACGCCTTTCCCCCTGGCGGTGTCTTATGCCAGAGCGCGAATGACAGCTGCCGTACGGGATGCGGTTTCCTCCCAGGTGAAGCGTCTGGCCCAGGCAATGAGTTCGTCCGCCTCAGGTGGAGAGGCCAGCGTGTCAAGCATGGCCATGGCAAACGCCTCAACATCATCCGTGGGCACGGGGGGCACAATGTCTCCTGCGATTTCAGGTAACGAGCTGTTGTCAGCGACCAACGCCGGCGTTCCACAGGCCATTGCCTCCAACGGTGGCATGCCAAAGCCTTCATACCGCGAAGGAAACAGGAAGAGCTCGGCCATTGTGTAGAGGGCGGGCTTGTGCTTATCGGGAACGAACCCCAGAATGCGTGTGTGCGCTTCTAAGCCAAGTTGTTGGATGATGGGACGAGGATCGGTAAACCAGCGGTCGCGCGGTTCGGGAAGACGGCCTGCAATGACCAACGGCGGCAGATCCGGCTGCAGCGTTCTGGCATGCGCATAGGCTTGCAACATGAGCGGCACATTCTTACGTGGATCAAAGCCGCCCAGGTAAAAAAGATATCGCTCAGGCAGATCGTAATGGGCGCGCACTGCGGCAAGCTCTTCATGGTCGGTTACAGGAGCATGAGGCGTCCCCAGGCTTTCGTAGGTAACATGCACTTTATCTGGGGGGACAGTCAAGAGACGAACGATATCATTTGCCGCGGATTGACTTACCGTTAAGATCGCCTGCGCCTGGCGAGCGCTTCGCGAAACCAGCCATGTGTACGCTTTCGCCAATCGTCCACTGGCGTACTCATCCAGGATCATGGGGATCATGTCGTGGATGGTCACAACAACAGGTGTTGGCGAGGTGATGGGCGGGGCCCAGTATGGGACAAAGGCGACATCCGCATGCAGACAACGGGCCCATCGAGGAAATACGCGTTGTTCCCAGGCTAGTTTGACCAGCTGCGCATTGATCGCCCAGGCGGGCAATGGCGCACGAATCTTTTGCACCGTGGGCGGCGGCGCGGGCAAGCGGTAATCGCCATAAATGGGCGGCGTGAGGATGATGAGCTGCCACTCCGGCAGGGCCTTGTAAAGCTCCCAGATCAGCCCGTGTAAATATTGACCAGAACCTGTGTCGGTGCGTCCCCAAAACCAGCCATTAATCAGCAATCGCTTCATGGTACGCTCAAAACGTCAGGTTGCTGGGGAGCTGGAGGAGAGGGGATCATGCGTCTTTCAACCGCAGGGCGACACGTTCGGGCGTTAGAGGGAGTTCATCGAACCAGACACCAGTCGCATCATGGACCGCGGCTACGATGGCGGGCGCTGTGGGAATGAATGGCATCTCTCCCATGCCTCGCGCCCCCATCGGCCCTTGAGGGTCCGGGTTTTCCAGGAAATCCGCAGTCACATGGATGGCTGTATCCATGACTGTGGGGACGAGGTAGGTGCTGAGTTTGTCGGTCAGTACCTGCCCTTTTTCGTACTTCAGATCTTCAAGGATCGTCCACCCCACGCTTTGGGCGATCGCGCCATAAATTTGGCCACGAACCATTGCCGGATTCACAGCCTTGCCAACATCGGTGACGTTCCACACATGAAGCACGGTTATGCGTCCGGTATCCAGGTCAACTTCCACCTCTGCCGCCTGAGAGCAATACCCGTAAGCAATGTTGGGATCAGACTCGCCTGTTTCTGGATCGTATGGAGTGGTGGCCCGTGGCACATAGCGGTATGTGGCGACGGCTGGCCGCTCCTCTTCCTCGCGCCACAAGCGCAGCGCCTCCTCCGCCGCGCCGCGGATGGCATTGCCCGCCATGAAGGTCATGCGGCTGGCGCTCGAACTGCCACTGTTACGGGTGTGGTCAGTGTCGTCCGCGACAAGTTCGACTATCTCCAGCGGAACACCCAAAAAATCTGCGGCAAATTGACGCATGACGGTATGGGCGCCTTGTCCAACATCCGCGCCCGCATGATGCACGACCACTCGCTCGATCTCGGAGCCTCCATGTAGCTCGACCGTGGCCCAGCTCTCATCTACATAGCCAAGGCTGAATCCGACATTTTTGAAGCTCGTGGCGATGCCGATGCCTCGCACCTTTCTCCCCGCTGATGCTTCCAGCGAGAAGGCGCGGTGGACAGGAGTCGCTTCCGCGGGGGTCTGCGACACCTGTGGGCGCTGCCAACCTGTGTCATTTTTGGTCCAACCGGCCTTCAGCGCGCAGGCTTCCAGGGTCTGGCGCACGGTAACGCCTTCAGGCAGCATACTCCGCGTCGCCAGATAGCTTCCCTCTTTCCACAGGTTCTTCATCCGCAGCTCGACCGGGTCCATTCCCAAAGCCTCCGCCAGATGGTTCATTTGCATCTCGGCAATGAAATGCCCTTGTGGCCCGCCGAAGCCGCGAAAAGCGCCCGAAGCAATGTTGTTCGTGTACACAGTCCGACTGTCGACCTTCACATTGGGGATCTCGTAAGGCCCCAAACAAGCCAATGTCAGGTTGCCGAGCACCTTCGTCGAGGTGTAGGCATAGGCGCCAGCGTCGGTCGAGACGTCGATCTCCGCGGCGACAAGCTTG
Organism: Anaerolineae bacterium; assembly: GCA_015485435.1. Taxonomy (GTDB): domain Bacteria; phylum Chloroflexota; class Anaerolineae; order J102; family J102; genus M2005. The sequence continues at coordinate 6,467 of WFTO01000351.1, forward strand.
CCATCTTTGGTGGCGGCCCATTTGGCCCGCGCTATCATGGCGTGTCGTTTATGGTGTCCACGGATGGATTCTCTCCGAGACCACTGAATTTTCACCGGACGCCCGGTTTTCTGCGCGGCCAAGGCCAGCACGATCTGCACGCTCATATCCTCTCGACCGCCGAACGCGCCTCCAATAGGCGGATAGCGGACCACGATCTGCTCTTCTGGCAGGTCCAGAGCATGGGCGATCTGCTCCCGGTCCTCATGCATCCACTGCCCCCCCACGATGACTTCAATCTTGCCATCGGGACGCACAAAGCTCAGGCCTGCCTCGGGCTGCAAGTAGGCGTGTTCTTGTGGGTGGGTATGATACGTATGCTCCACGATAACGTCGGCCTTCGCGAAGGCCTTTTCGACATCGCCCAACCGAATGCGATAGCTATGGAGGATGTTGGTGTCACCCCTTTCAGGATGGACCAGTGGCGCGTTTGGGGCCAGCGCTTCCTCGATGGTGTAAACGCCGGGCAACGGCTCATACTCGATATCGATCAACGCCAGAGCCGCTTCGGCCTCTTCTTCGGTCTCTGCGATGACCAATGCCACCTGATCGATAATGCTGCGCACGATGCCGCCAACACGTCCACATAGCACCTCTTGATCAGGCATAATCAAACCGTATTCATTCACTGGCACGTCATCGGCTGCAAGAACGGCCACTACACCAGACGCCGATTGCGCTTTTGAGATGTCGAAACGGGTGATGCGGGCGGGCACTTCTTCGGGCCATAGAATTTTCATATACAGCTGACCGGGCATATGAATATCGCCAGGATAAAGCGCGCGTCCGGTCACTTTCTCTTTTGCATCAAAACGGGGTATGGATGAACCAATTGCTCGCATGTTTTTCTCCATAAATGCGTTAATGTCTTCAATGAAGCGGGGAGATCAAGCAAGGAAACCCCCATGGTTTCCTTCTTCTCAGGCCATCATCAAGTGGTTGGCCATAGGCCGAAATGTCATTTCGTTGCAGATGAGGAGCACGGAACTATCTTCCGACAAACTGAGGAGGGCGTTTTTCTAAAAAGGCCCGAACTCCCTCCTTGTGATCGTGCGTGTGAATGGCAATGTCTTGAATCTGAGCTTCATATTCGAGGGCTTGCTCCAGAGGCATCATCGCCACTTTGTTGAGGAGGCGTTTTGTCAGGCCGATGCTGCGTGTAGGCGCTTGCGCGAAATGGGAAGCCATGTCATCGGTTACCATATCGAGCGCCTCCGCGTTCACGACTCGATTGACCAATCCCATCGCCAAAGCCTCGTCCGCTTTGACTTTACGCCCCGTGGTCAGGAATTCAAAGGCGCGCGCCGGGCCAATAAGCCGTTGTAGCATCCAGCTAACGCCGCTGTCTGGGGCCAGACCAATGCCGATGAATGCGGCGACAAAGGTCGCCTCCTCGGATGCGATTCGTATATCCGCGGCAAGAGCAAGGCCCAAGCCTGCTCCAGCTGCCACGCCGTTCACCTTCGCCAGAATCGGCTTTTCCAGCTTGCGCATGGCCAGGATCAGGCGGTTATAACCGTGACGAAGATGATCGCCTACGGACCATTCGGGAGAGACATGCGCCAGCTCCGAGAGGTCTTGTCCGGCGCTAAAACCGCGGCCGGAGCCCGTGATAACCACGCTCCGGATGGCGTCATCGCGGGCGCAGGTTTTGAAGGCTGTCAGCAGCTCCTTTCCCATCTGGGTGGTGAGGGCATTAAGCCGATCGGGACGATGAAGCGTGATGGTGGCGATGCCTTCGGAGACGTCAAAAAGGATGGTTTCAAATGTGGTGGCCATACGTGTTCAATCTTCCTTATTGAATTGAAAAAACTGTTCTGCAAGCTGAATCATCTGATCCGAAGAGGCCAACAAATGCCAATCAATGACATCATAAAGTTGCGTGTCGACGAGGCCTTCAACTGGACGCAACCAACTGGTGATGTATCCATTGATAGCGGGATAGTCTTCGGAAAAAAGGAGCATGTTCAGATCGGCGTCGTATCCATGATAGGTTCTCAGCAACCACACAGGTTTAACGAATGGGTGCTGCGGCAAGTGCCAGATGGCGTCAAAGGCTCGTCGATCATAGCCTGGGGCTAGTTTGATGCGAACATTGGCGGCATACAATTGACCATTAGCCGCCATGGGGATTTCTAAAAGTCGATTGATGTTGGCGCGCCCCCCGAAAGAAAGCACGGCGCGAGTGCCGATCACGCCTCGGGCTTCCCGAAGCACGTCAATTAGAAAGTCATCCAGCATGGTCAGATCGTGCACCATGCTAATGACCCGCAAATCAGCTCGGGCGCGCAGCCAGTTCACCCACAATGGCGTCACGCATGGCCCTTTATAGGCATGAAGACGGGCCAGCACCTCCTCGCGGGCCAATTCGTCCTCCCCGCTACGAATATCGGCATCGATAATAGCGATGGTATCGGTTGGTGACATGATTAATCCTTAGAGGGTGAGGAAGACATTCATCGTCATGATGGGAAAGGCGATGACATCTGCATTATACCACGTCCATGGGGCGAAGGGTTGTGTGGAGGACGCGAACCGCTCCCGCGTTCAGCAAGGCGTTCTCCACCTGAGACACAGCCTGTTTTGGCGTCAACGCGATCATGTTGCCGCCACGACCGGCGCCGCTGAGTTTCGCGCCCACCGCGCCCGCAGCCAACGCTGTCTCAATCAAGGCGTCCAATTCTGGCGAGGAAACGCCTATCTCGGTTAGCAGCGCATGATTGGCGTTCATCAAGGCGCCAAGTGCATCGAGTTGCCCCTGCTCGATGGCGGAGCGGGCCTGTTTCGTGAGGTCTCCAATCGCCTGAAATAAGGCTTCATAGCGTTGTGGCTCCCGCTCCCAGGCGCGTCGCACATCTTCCACAGCGATTTTCGTCGGGCTGGGCTTGCCGGTATCGGCGATGAGCAAATGTAATGGCCTGGCCACGCGAAATGGCTCTGGCGGAAGACCGCGGACGAACCAAATCGGGCGCTCATAGACGACCACGGTGTTGTCGATGCCGCTAGGCGTGCCATGGTGGATTTTTTCGACTTCATAAACCAGTTCAGAGATCGCGGCATCCTCCAACGACACATCAAACGCGGCCAACATGGCTCGGACGATGGCTGCAGAAATGGCCGCGCCACTTCCCAGTCCCGCCGCGATGGGAATGTCGGAGGTCACTACGATACGCCATGGGGGCAATGGACGCCTCACAGTTGCACAGACTAGCTTGACAATACGTGCAAAAGGATTGCGTTCCGATGCCCTGTTGACGTGGACGCGACGACGTAAATCGACGGCTTCGACCGTGCAGGTCTGTGCGCGATAAACCTCAGCCCGCGCATGCACCTGAAATACGGGAATGGCAATCGCGGGGTGTCCGTAGACCACGGCGTGCTCGCCAAAGAGAATGATTTTGCCCGGCGCTTCGCCGTGGGCAATAGGTGTCGCCTGCATGTGTGTATTGTAGCGCAAAACGATCGTTCGCTGAAAAACGCAACCAAAAGATGTGCGTTTCAATACAATAACGGGTTCATGAGTGTGTCATACGCATCGGCGAGGCTGCTGCCGTTGGACGCTTTCCCATGTTCATCGGTATCGGTGCGGACAAGCCCGCCTTTTGCCCACCCTGAGGGCACTATTGGTTGTGAATTAACCATTTCTTAAAGTATACGATATCAAACTTTTCAGGAAACTTGCTCCATCTCCCAAAAAGTGATAGAATACTTCATTGCCGGGAGAAGGCTCCCATCTAACCTCCCGGCAATACACCAGATTTCCATCCACAAATTCGCTAGGGCGTTCGTCCAGGTATTCCAACGGCGCTCTGGCCACGAAAAAAGGAGAACATCTTACAGTGTCTCTCAGTACTGCAGAAAAGCAGCAAATCATTGAGGAATACCACCTACACGAACACGACACCGGCTCTCCCGAGGTGCAGGTGGCTCTGCTGACTAAACGCATTAACCAACTTGTCGAACATCTAAAGACCCACAAACACGATGAACATTCTCGTCGGGGCTTGCTGAAGCTTGTGGGTCAACGTCGTCGCCACCTGGCTTACTTGCGACGCAAGGACATGCAGCGATATCAAGCCTTGATTCAACGGCTTGGCCTGCGCAAATAACCCTGATTGCAAAGAGGCGAGCAGATGGCAGTGGGAGCACCATCCGCTCGCCTCTTATGTAATCGCCCCTTTTATTACAAGCTCACACAATTCAACCATCTCATATCATCCGAACGGAGACGTGGAACCCCGCCCTGCAAGGCGCAGGAATTGGCAAGTGAGCCGTACCCCCCTCATGTACGACTCAGTTTCCAGTCCCTGGGCTTGCAGGTGGTGAGGATGTCGTATCGTCTCTATGCGGGGAACCGTCGCGCATCGGGTGAACAAATTACTGAAGAAGGAGTATCATGACGTACCATCAACCTTACCGCTATGAAACCACTGTTGGCGGCAAGCGCATCGCGTTCGAGACCGGGTCATTAGCCAAGTTGGCTGGCGGCGCGGTGACCATTCATTTGGACGGCGCGGTGATCCTGGCCACGGCCACTGCCTCAAAAGCCCCCCGCGAGGGCATTGACTTTTTCCCCCTGAGTGTCGACTTTGAAGAGCGCCTTTATGCCGCAGGGCGCATTCCCGGCAGCTTCTTTCGCCGTGAAGGTCGCCCGAGCACCCAGGCTATCCTCACTGCCCGCCTAACGGACCGCCCCCTGCGTCCTCTTTTCCCCAAAGGCTTCCGCAATGACGTCCAGATTATCTGCACTGCTTTGAGTGCCGACGAGGAAAACCCTCTGGATATCCTTGCCATCAACGCTGCGTCTGCCGCGCTGATGATCTCTGACATTCCCTGGAACGGGCCTGTTGGCGCCGTACGCATTGGTTATCTCAATGGGGAATTCATCATCAATCCCACCTTTCCTGAGATGGAAAATAGCCTCTTAGATCTGCGTCTGGCAGGCACGAAGGAGGGCATCCTCATGGTCGAAGCGGGCGCCAACGAATTGCCCGAACATGTCATTCTGGAAGGAATGAAGTTCGGCCATGAGGCCATGCAATCCATCATCGATCTGCAAATGCAGATGAGGGAGGAGCTGGGCAAAGAAAAGATGAGTTTCCCGGTCGTGCTCCCTGATGAGCGGCTGGTTCAAGATATCGAGGCTCTGACAAAAGAGCGCATGACAGCCATCATGAAGGCCGGACTGGATAAAACCGCACGTGGCGAAGCGTTGGATGCGCTCAAAACAGAGGTGCTGGAACAGTTGAGTGAAACATATCCAGACCAGGAAAAAGCCATTGGCGAAGCATTCGAGGATGTGGAGAAAAAGATCGTACGCCATCTCATTCTTGACGAAGGCATTCGTCCTGATGGTCGCGATCCCAAAACCATTCGCCCCATCTCTGCGGCGGTTGACATCCTCCCTCGCACCCATGGTTCCGGTCTGTTCACCCGCGGCGAGACCCAGGTGTTGACCATTGCCACCCTGGGCACCCCGCGCGAAGCCCAAACCCTGGACAATCTTTCTCCAGAGGAAACCAAACGCTACATCCACCATTACAACTTCCCCCCATACTCCACGGGCGAGACCTGGCCCATGCGTGGGCCCAAACGTCGAGAGATTGGTCATGGCGCCCTGGCGGAACGGGCATTGGAACCAGTTATCCCTCCGCAAGAAGAGTTTCCTTATACCTTACGGCTGGTCTCCGAGGTGCTGAGCTCCAATGGCTCCACTTCGATGGCATCGGTCTGTGGAAGCACGCTTTCGCTTATGGATGCGGGTGTGCCCATCTCTGCCCCGGTCGCAGGTATTGCCATGGGGCTGATCAGCGAAGGGGATATGACCAGTGGTGAAGGCCGATATGTCGTCCTTTCAGATATCCAGGGTATGGAAGATCACCTGGGGGATATGGATTTCAAAGTTGCAGGGACAGAAAAGGGCATTACAGCCCTGCAGATGGATATCAAGATCAAAGGGTTGAGCTTCGACCTCTTGAAAAATGCTCTGGAACAGGCCCGGGAGGGTCGACTCTATATTTTGAAAAAGATGCTTGAGGCCATCCCCGAGCCGCGTAAAGAGCTTTCTCCCAATGCTCCGCGAATCATCACGATTCATATCGATCCCGAAAAGATCGGGAAAGTCATTGGCCCTGGCGGCAAGATGATCCGACGGATTCAGACGGACTACGACGTGAAGATCGATATTGCAGAAGATGGCACCGTTTACATTGCCGGTGGCATAGGCGCCGAAAAAGCCCAGTCAGAGATCGAAATGATGACCAAAGAAGTGGAACCAGGCCAAATCTACACCGGCAAGGTGGTTCGAGTCGAACCATATGGTGCATTCGTCGAGATCCTTCCTGGCGTGGATGGCATGGTACATATCTCTCAACTGGCTGACTACCGGGTTCCTAATGTCGAGGATGTGGTCAAAGTGGGTGATGATCTGATGGTTATGGTTATCGATGTTGATCCGAGCGGCAAAATCCGTCTCAGTCGACAAGCCGTCCTCGAAGGCTGGACCGCGGAAGAGGCTCGAGAGCGTGATAAGAAAAACAGCAGCCGTGGACGCAGCGGCGGACGCGATCGCCGCGGAGGCGGTGGACGCGATCGCCGTGGCGGTGGTGGTCGTGACCGACGTGGAGGTCGATCCCGACATTAATTTCTCGATTCTTCCAAAGCAGTCGTCTTCATAGGACGGCTGCTTTTTCGCATCAATGAGTGTAAGCTCACATCATCTCTGTTAGATAAAGACGACATGTTATGAACTGGCCCCCTGGTACGCTTATTTTTGCCCATCGTGGTGCTTCGGGCTATGCGCCCGAAAACACCCTGGCCGCTTTCGAGCTTGCCGCGGACATGGGCGCGCACGGTATCGAATTCGATGTGCAGATCACCAAAGACCATCGCCTGATCATCCATCACGATCGACAGCTAGGACGCACCGAAGAGGCCTCTGGCGAGCTGCGCGACTGGCGTTTTGCCGACCTGCGAGCTATGGATGTAGGAAGTTGGTATGGCCAGCAATTCGCTGGTGAACAGATGCCTACGCCCGAAGAGGTGGTCGAGTCGGTGGGTAATCGTCTGTTATTGAATTTTGAATTGGTGAATGATTCTTTGCAATTGGCGGGCATAGCGCCTTTGCTGGTGGATCTTTTTCGGCGCATGGATCTGTTCGACCGGGCGATGATCTCGTCCTTCAATCCTCGTTCACTCTGGCATGTGAAGAAACTGGAACCGCGTATCACCATCGGCGCATTGTGGGGAACATCTGAACCATGGTATCTGCGGTCAGGATGGTGGCGACAGCTCCTGGCTCCTCAGGCCCTTCACCCTGAGCATGTCTTGGTCACCCCAGATCTTGTCCAAAAAGCCCACTCGCGCGGCCAACGTGTCCACACCTGGACGGTCAACGATGCGGAGACCGCCCAACGTCTGTGCAGCATGGGGGTGGATATGGTGATGGGAGATTTTCCAGATCGTTTGCTCGCGGTCGTCAAAAGGCCTTGAATGGGCGACGCGCGGGACGGCCCGTCGATACGGATGAAACATGGGTGGCAAGTGCCCGTGGCTGCAGCGTTCGTCCTGAGCTAACCTTCTCATGCCAAGCCAAGTTCTGCGGGCTGGGGGCAGCCTCAGCCCAGTGTTGTAGCCGCAGTCCGAGGGTTTCGTCCCGGGCGGAACCGTGGCGAGTTGCTGCGCCCATGTTCGCTTTTTCCCCATCCTTTGCACATGATATAATTAAC
>WFTO01000352.1 GCA_015485435.1 Anaerolineae bacterium
GTGCGGGGTGACTGTGCGCCACCAGCGCCCCCTCCATGAGTGGGGGTTTCCCCTGAGGGGGGCGGCGTCATCTGTGTTGGCGTTTTGGTCTCTTCATGAACCGGTGTTGGCTGCGGGGTGTTGTCTGGAGGGGGGATGGGCGTCTGTGGAGGGTTATGACCTCTTGGTGTGCGAGTCACCGCTTTCGGTGGGGATGGCGTCATCGACGGTTTTCGGGATGATGGGGTTTGCTCAGGTGGGATGGGCCCTTGTTTTGCATTTGAGGGGGTGGATGTTGTATCCTTGCGCACGGGCGTTGGTGATGTCCGAGCCGCTCTGGTCACGGTTGGTGTAATAGAATGTGGCGTCTTTGGGAGAAGTTCGGGATCATGCAAAAGCTGCTCGATCTGCCGTTGGGTCTCACGCACGACGTGTTGCTGCTGCACGGGCGCGGTTTGCTCCAATGTATCGAGTAGTTGCATCTGACGACGGAGGCTTTCTTGGATTTGCGCCTGGTCTGAACCGGGCGTCATGGTCGCCAGCGATGCCCAGGCCTCGATCTGTTGACGGTAATAATCTAGAGCCTCCTCCATGTCGTTGTAGCGCTGTTCGCGTTGAAGGGTCAGGGATTCTTGCAACCGTTGTTCGGCGAATGTCAGTTGGAGTTGAGCGGGATCGCTGCTGAAGCGCACCTGGAGTTGCTCTTCCCACAGCTTGATTGGGAAAAGCGCATCGCCGGGCATGGCGGATTGGGCAACCGCTGTTGTGGCGAAAACGCCCAGAATCAATACCAGGGCCACGCCCAACGCAGCGGCGCTCGTTGGCAACATTCGTGGACGCTGCCATGCTCTTTGGAGCTGTTGCCACCATTTGTGGAAGACCGCAGCTGCCGATATGGTGTTCGGCTCCTGAATGGGTGCGTTTGAGATTTGATGAAGCAAACGCGTTCGGGCGTTTCGTTTGTAGGCGGTCGGTGCAGTAAGCTGGCGGGCGGATTGCAAACGCGTAGCTGCTCGTAATAGGGGCTCCAAGTCGTCACGCAGGTCAGGATAAGTGGCGAGACATTCCTCAATGCTGACACCTGAAGCTATTCGCCGAAGGCATTCTTCGAGAATTTGATTTTTCATAATGCGACCTCTGCTGGCTGATACAACTTTTGAGCCAATTTCTTCAAGGCCCGGTGTTGTAAAACTCGACAAGCGCCAGCGCTTTTATCGAGAATGGCGCCGATTTCCTGGAAGGAAAGCCCCTCTGTAAACCTCAGGGTAAGCAAGGTTTGTTCTTCGGGGGTCATGGTGGCCAGAGCTTCCCTGAGTTCTTGCAAATTTTCTTTTGCTATCGCTACATGGAGTGGTGAGGAGCTCGGCGCGGTTGGGTCCTGCCCCGATTCGACCAGCACATCCAGAGATATTTCTTGTTGCGATTTGCGACGATGTTCATCCACGATCTGATTATGGGCGATGCGATAAAGCCAATGGCGAAAGGGCCTTTCTGGCTTGTAGCGAGGTAGTGCTTGCCAGGCTTTCAGGAACACGTCTTCGATGATATCTTCTGCTAAATCGTCGGATGGCACGCGCAATCGCACATAGCGATAGATCGCGTCGATGTGTTTGTCGTACAATTGGGCGAAGGCGTTTGTGTCGCCGGTCTGTGCTCGGGAGATCAGAACCTGTTCTTCATCCATAATGTGTGGATTAACAACCTGACATCAAGCCGAGGCGCGCATCTGCGCGTTCAGGCCAGATGACGCATGGCGTATATCGGCAATCGGAGTCCGCGAGCATTGATTGCACAAATCCACCGTTGGCGCCAAGCAGGTTGGTTGCGGACTGAAGGGTGGCTGTCATTAGATTAACGATTCTATCTCGAGATTGTTACACGTACCAAAAACGGCTTTGTTTCGTCGATACGCCAAAGGGGCTCATGGGTGTTCGAAAGCCGCAGGGTCCTTCCAATAAAATAGTCCACCGAGGAAGCGGACTTCCCCGATGGACACCCAGTTTATGGATTAGGAGAGAGGCGTTAGATGGAAGGGAGTTACTTTTCGGCAGGACCATTGCCCGCGTGCTGAACGATGGTGCCAATCATGGCAGCTACCTTATTGCCATTGTCGTCATAGCAGCCCGCGCTTACGACCGTGGCGCCCACTTCCAACGGAGCCCGTTGCTCGCGAAGGTTGGTTTGCTCGGTGGCAATCACCGTTTCTCCGGCGATCTGCCATGCGCCAATTGCACCATCTGCCGGCATTGCTTCAACCTCGCCGAACAGGTGCCAGGTCTCTTCCGCATCGGCGCACATGCAATCTTGCTCGCAATCCATGGTTGTCACTTGTAAGGCCACGCGTTGACCCTCTTCGTTCACAATGCCCACGGCGTGAACGTAAGCGCCCAGCGCCAATTCGCCATTGTCTTCGTTCAAGATCGTGTTCTCATCCACCCAAAAGGCCTCGTCATCGATCTTCCACTCACCAACGACGCCATCCTCGGGCATTTGCGTCAGATAACCAAACAGATGCCAGTTCGTGCTGCCGTGCCGACTCCCTCCACCTCCAGGACCATTGCCATGTCCCGAGGCACTGGCGGTCGCAGGGATGAGCATTAGTGTTAGAATCAGCGCGAGGACAAGTGTAGAGCTGAGAATATGGATGGTGCGTTTCATTATTTTTCCTCCAACATTTTTTTTGGGGGACGTCGGTCCCCAGCGTGATGGTAGTGGTTGGGCGACAGCCACCCGACCGCCGCCACTACCTTATCAACGGATAAATGGAGGAAATGTTACACACGAATTGAGGATCGAATCGCGAATTCAATCATTAGCCGTGACTACACACTGCATTTCGCTATGATATGCAGCCATGAAGGCTCGAAGGAACGCAAAAATGAAGACTTCCCGCTTTTTTCTCCCTTGCACTTTCTGCGCCTCCGGAACCGAATAATGAAGGGTGAAAAATGAAACGGGTAGCTGGGTGAGCCTTCAGTCGGCGAAATGGCGCTGCGGCGAAAATTTGTGGCAGGTAGCGAGATCATTTTTCTGTTGATCATCGTCGATCGCGATGGCGCCTGGGCTATTTCAACACGTGCCGAGCGATGACCATCCGGTTGATCTCGCTGGTGCCCTCGCCAATAAGCATGAGGCGGTTGTCGCGGTAAATACGCTCTACCGGAAATTCAGCGGAATAGCCATAGCCGCCGTGGATTTGAATTGCCTCGAACGCGACCTTGTCCGCCATCTCTGTGGCGAAGAGCTTGGCTTGAGCCGCTTCGCGGGCATAGGGCAGTCCCTGGTCCTTCAACCACGCAGCCCGATAGACCATCCACCGCGCAGCATCGATCATGGTGGACATATCCGCCAGCTTGAACTGGATGGCCTGCAGGTTGGCGATGGGGCCGCCAAATGCTTCCCGTTCCTTCGCGTATTTGACGGCCTCCTCGAACGCGGCCTGGGCCAGGCCCACGCTCAGCGCGCCGATGCCGATGCGCCCGCCATCCAGCACGGTCAGGGTCTGATGTAGCCCTCGTCCCTCGTCGCCCACCAGATAATCCAGGGGCACGCGCACATCTTCCAGGGTCACGGCGTGGGTTTTGCATCCATGCAGGCCCATCTTCCGTTCAGCCGGATGGATGATGAGGCCGGGCGTGTCGGTGGGGACGGCGATCATGCTCAGGGAGCGGGAGCCTCCCGCTGGGTCGGTGCGTACGAGAAACGTGATCACGCCCGCCACCGACGCGTTGGTCGTCCACATCTTGCTGCCATTGATCACCCACTCATTGCCCACCTTCTCCGCTTTGGTGCGCACCCCGCCCTTCAGGTCGGAGCCCGCGCCTGGTTCAGTCAGGCTC
>WFTO01000353.1 GCA_015485435.1 Anaerolineae bacterium
CCCGTCAATATTGGGCGTCTGGCCATGAAAGGACGCAAACCGCTCTTCGTTCCCTGTACGCCCAGGGGCATCATCGAACTGCTTGATCGCTCTGGGATCGAGATCGAAGGGAAGAATGCGGTGGTGCTCGGTCGCAGTAACATCGTAGGATTGCCTGTTTCGATGCTGCTCTTACATCGCAATGCGACGCTAACCATCTGCCACTCTCGCACAAAGAATTTGCCCGAAGTTACGCGCCGGGCGGATATCCTGGTCGCAGCCATTGGCCGGGCGGAATTCGTGCAGGGAGATTGGATCAAACCCGGAGCGGCCGTGATCGATGTAGGGGTGAATGCAGTCGATGATCCCACCGCCAAGAAAGGGTATCGACTGGTTGGCGATGTGAATTTTGAAGAGGCCAAACAGGTTGCCGGGTATATTACGCCCGTTCCTGGAGGCGTAGGCCCGATGACCATTGCCATGCTCTTGCAAAACACACTGGATGGTCGCAAGCGCCGATTGGGCCTGATCGACTGATCGATGAGTACTTGGGCAGGCGGCCAGGGTGAGTATGCGCCCTGACCGCCTGTTTTTTGAATCGGATATTCAGGTGGATGCAGGCCCCATCGCGCGGGGCTGCAGGGGTCATGACAAAATCATGGGAAGAATATCAATCAGGCTTTCCACCCGTGGTGCGGGAACATCCGTAAACACATGACGCCAATCAACCAGGATTGCGTCCATGCCCGCATTTTGTGCGCCCAGGTAGTCCGCATAATAGTTATCGCCAATATAAATAGCCTGATCGGGATTCACTTGAGCTCGCTGCAATGCCGCATGAAAGATCTCGGGCCTGGGTTTCCATACGCCCACTTCGCCTGCTGCCACAGCAAATTCAAAGAAATCAGCGATGCCTAACGTCTCTAACTCCTCGTCTAAAGGCTTTTCACGGTTGGAAAGCACCCCCAACAGAAAATTCGCCGATTTCAGTGTGCGCAAGACCTCGTAAGCGCCTGGCGTTAGCTCAGAAACCGGTTGAAAAATGGCTCGAATGTGATCCCCAAACGACCGCACCTCCTCTTCATTGGCGTGGGGATGGCCGACCCTGCTCATCAGGCGAGCAAGGAAACGATTCCAAATCTGCTCCTGACCAAACTGCTTGACATCCTCTAGCAGCTCCGGGCTTTGGGCCCAATATTCGTGCACCCAACGTTCGACCAAACGCCATTTGAACGGATCCACCTCCAGATTCTTTTCCACCAGGGCAGCATGGAGTGCGTCCATAAAATGAGGTTTCGATTCACGTAGGGTGCCGTCGAGATCAAAAATAATCGCCTGGTATGACATCATAAGGTCGTGAAACGTATCCTTTCATCAAATTTGGTTGCGATTTCATTTTAAACGATCTTTCCCATACTTGCCATACAAGAAACCCGCCCCCATCAGAGTGCGGGAGCGGGTCATGCAGGTGGAGATGCGGGGAATCGAACCCCGGTCCGGGACAGTCGCCTGCGTACGTCTACAAGCTTAGTCACAGCATTTGGTTTCGCCCGACGGACGGCTGTGACCACGTCCTGGACTCGGGCTAGCCGATAGTCTTTTGCCCGACGTATCGGCGTCGGTCGGACAGCACCCTGCAGTCTATGACGGCTTGCCAGGTGCGCTGCCGGGTCCCGCACCTGGGGCCGTGACCGCTATCTCAGGCGGTCAGCCTGCTTCGGCTCGATTACGCAGCCAGCGCGAAGGCGTTGGTGCGAGCGAAGCCGAAGTTGAAGGCTTTGCCAGTGTTCTTGGCACTTATCTTTTTGCCCGTTTTAACGAGGTCAGGCGCCTCGGCTTGCAGCACGCAAACGAATCTCTGCCCCGTCGAAACCTTTCATCCCCATGATGAACGGACGAGACAGCCTCGTTTGCAGCTTTATTATAACAAAAATGTTCGGATTTTTCAACTATCGCGCGAGGTTTGAGACTGTACCAGCTTGGCGGTAAATTTCGTAAGCGAGGTGTGTGCGCGGCAGCAATCGCCGACTCAAGTCGGGCTCTTAAGACCTGCGGCCAGGGGAGGGCCTTCGCCGTCCCCATCTGTCAGCTGAGCGGTCGCCGGAGGGCGACCGTTGGCGCGAAGCGCCTGAAGAGTCCGAGTTCACTCGG
>WFTO01000354.1 GCA_015485435.1 Anaerolineae bacterium
AACACCAACACGGCCCGCAAACCCGCGGCCAGAGTGTTTTTGTAAGCATCCCAATCGCGCGCCGCGGCCCAGCGAGATAATGAAGGCAACGACGCCATCGAGATCGCCACGGCGACCAACCCATGGGGGAGCTGATAGAGGGTCGTGGCTGTGCCCCATGGGTTGGTCGCCGTGGCGATCTCGATGGCGTCGTTGCCTTCGTTATCTCGCTGGGCCGCGGCGCGCGATTGGGATGCTTACAAAAACACTCTGGCCGCGGGTTTGCGGGCCGTGTTGGTGTTGGTGATTCCAGCCACGGTGGCTTTGTGGGTGCTGGCTGAGCCAACCGTCCGCCTGCTGGCCGAGCATGGTGAATTTACTTCAACCGATACCTATTGGACCTATTTGACGTTGCGGTATTACCTGGTGGGGTTGGTGTTCGCCAGCGTGGATTGGCCATTGAACTTCGCGTATTATGCACGCGGAGATAGCAAAACGCCCGCCATTGTGGGGATTTTAGCTGTGGGTGTCTATCTTGCTTTTGCCTTGACCTTGCTTCCCCATCTTAGCTTTTTGGGCCTTGCTTTCGCCGATGGCATGAAGCAGATGGCGCATGCTTTGATGATGATTTGGCTGATTTACCGGTGGGGTGGACGGCTGGGGCATGGGGTCTGGCGAACCGCATGGGTTGCCACAGGCGCATCTATTCTGATGGGCCTGGTGATCTATGTCAGTTCGGCATGGTTGATGCAACAAATGGGCATTGCTGGATTACTGCCTCGCTTGATTGTTTTGCTTGTGCCCAGCGCGCTTGGCGGCATCCTTTATTATTGGATTTTGCGTTGGATGCACGTGCCCGAGGTTGCCTTGCTTCACCGCATGTTGGGGCGCCTGGTTGGCCTGATACGGTGATCGACGGTCATCCCCCCAAAAGATGGTTAAACACGCCGTAGCCTCCATAGGCCAACAAGAGGGCACGGATAAACTTGCCCAGGAATGTTCCCCAAAGGAATTTTGCCACGGGCAATCGCAGCGCGCCGGCAATGATGCCTACAATATCGAACGCCGGGTTGGGAATGAATGCCAACCCCATAATGAACCAAACGCCCCAGCGTTTCATCAACCGCGCCGATTTTTTGTAGTGCTCTCGCTCCTCCAGGACGATACTTCCCGAAGAGCCTGCCAGGTAACCCGTAATTTCTCCCAATGCTTCTCCTGCTCCCGCCGCCAGCGCTACGAAGAAGGGATGTAAGGTGGCGCTGGCGACGATGGTCACGGCCCAACTGGGCGCGGGCAGAATGATCGTGGCATTAGCCAAAAAGCCAAGCACAAAGACCCCAGCATACCCCACCTTTCCGATAACATCGTATCGTTGAACAAACCACAAGCCTACCATGGCGATGACCGTGATCAAAATGGCCAACGCAAAGCGCAGAATGGCTTGTTGTTTGGGGGTTAGCTGGGGTCTTTTCACGTCCTGACAAGACTAATCGACTTCCTCGATTTCGATGGCGTCGATGAGATCGCCCTGTTCGATGGCGTAAAGCGTGTCGAAGCCATCGATGAGATGACCAAACACGGCGTGTTTGCCATCCAGCCAGGGCGTGGCAACGTGCGTGATAAAGAATTGACTGCCGTTGGTATTAGGGCCGGCGTTCGCCATGCTCAACACGCCTGGCCCATCGTGACGAAGCTCGGGGTGAAATTCATCCGGGAATCGATATCCCGGGCCGCCTCGTCCCGTGCCGGTAGGGTCGCCAGCCTGGATCATGAAATCCCTTATGACGCGATGGAAGGTGACGCCGTTATAAAACCCCGAACGTGCCAGAAAAACGAAATTGTTGACCGTCATGGGGGCTTTATCAGCATGAAGTTTTAGCCGCATTTCGCCCTTATCGGTTTTGATCGTGGCGATATACGTCTTTGCAGGATCGATCTGCATGGGAGGTGGGGAAGTGTATCGGGCCATAGTGAATTATCTGAATGTGGGGATTCATGTCGTCATGCAAATTCTGAATTGACGTGAATGATGGAGGTTTCCTGAAAAAACGCTTAACACGGCACAGGGCGTATGGAGATGGGAGACAGGAACGCTTCAAGACGTTTTTCTTGACAAAACTTCCCTCTTTTCCTTAGCCTCTTTACATGGGGCAAAGCTTTTTTCAGGAGGACTATTATTTTTCGACGATGTCGATACGCAGGATTTTGTCACCCGGTTCGGTGGCGGTTTGCGGATCGCGTTCCTTCAATTGCTGGACCACGTCCATTCCATCGATGACCTCGCCAAAAATGGTGTGTTTATCATTGAGCCAGGGCGTTTCGGTAAGGGTGATGAAGAATTGAGCTCCATTGGTGTTGAAACCTCGGTTCGCCATGGCGACCAGACCGGCGCGATCAAAGCGCAGTTCGTTGACGATCTCATCTTCGAAAACGTAACCTGGCGTACCAGCGCCCGTGCCCGTGGGATCGCCACCCTGGGCCACGAATTCAGGGATCACTCGATGGAACGAAGAGCCATCATAATAGCCCAGTCGGGCCAACACCACGAAGTTGTTGACGGTGATGGGCGTCTCTTTTTCAAACAGATCGATAACAATATCACCCTTTTCGGTGCGAATAATGGCCTGGTAGTCCTTGTTGGGATCGATCTGCATGTCGGGTGGTGTGTTGAAGTAATTGTTTCTCGCTTCGGGAGCAAGTTCGCTTAAGGGCCGTTCGTTTCCTTGCGGCATGGTGGGGGCGAAGGGCGTGGGCGTAGGCGTGGGCGTGGGCAGCAGGGATTTCTCCGCGGTGGTGATGGTGATGCGTTTGATGAGCATCCCCTTGGCTTCCGTATCTTCGGCAGGGTTGAGCGGTTCGAACTTTTTCAAAACCTCCTGGCCGCCAATGATGCGTCCCAGTGGCGTGAAGTGCGCCGAAAGCCAGGGGGCGGGGCTCAGAGTGATGAAGAAAGCGCCGCCATTTTGATTGGCGTCTGGTTGGGCGCTCCCAAGCCAACCGACATCATTGAAGATGTCATCTTGCGAAAGCTCATCTTTTAAGACATAGCCTGGCGTTCCTGTGCCCGTTCCCGAAGGGTCCCCACCCAGGGCGACGATTAACTCGCCATCGGGAGAGTCGGTGTTGGGGATTACCTGGAAGAAGCGGGTGTTGTCGTAGTAACCATTGTTGGCCAACACAATAAAGTTGTTGACATTG
>WFTO01000355.1 GCA_015485435.1 Anaerolineae bacterium
CGTCAGTATCGTAGTAAACAGAAGCAACAGGAGAATAGCGGTTCCCAAAAAAACTCGGCGGAGCTGGTTTTTCATTGTAGGCTACCGGAAAGTATATTTTGAAAGGAGGATGGCTGACCGCAATCAGATCGTGAACTTGTAAAGTATATGCGCGGATCTATGCTAACGCAACCGTGCTGGTGTCGGAAAAAGCTAACTCTCACAAAAATAAAAAGCGCGGCTTTATGAGGCCGCGCGAATAGGTCTTTTGGGTGCGCCGAAATCATCCCTTTTTCACTTTCACCTTTCCCTCTTTTTTGCCAAGTTTGGGGAGTTTGAGTTTGGGAACGCTCACCTTGATGCGATGAGAAAGACGTTTATCCGTCTCGACTTTGGGGAAGACGATGCGAAGAATGCCATTTTCGAGGGTGGCTTCGGCCTTGTCGGCCTTGACTTCGACGGGCAGAGGGAATGAGCGTTCAAACATGCGGACACTTCGCTCTTGCACCAACCAGGTTTCCCCCTCCTCTTTGCGTTCTTCTTTGTGTTCTGCGCGGATCGTCAAAATTCCCTGATGTTCTTCGATGTCGATTTCATCCTCCTTGATGCCGGGAAGCGAAGCCTCCACAACCAGTTCTTTATCGGTTTCATAGATGTCCAGAGGCAAATTCCCCAGGCTTTCTACTGAGGATGCGCGTTCTGGAAAAGCGTATGGAGTGCTCAACGCCCTGACGGGGGCAAACAGGTCGTCGAAAAGGGTGTCAACAGGGCGAAGCGCATCATATACGGGATCGTAGCGCATCATCCGGGTCATGGCTTCACCTCCTGTTGTCGAATTTGGCGGTAAAACGACATACTGCCCGCCAGCGATGATCACCGGCGGGCAGTATGAACCTTGTCAGCCGCGATCATCAGCTGACCTTTTTAATGGAGATGTGCTTGGGCTTCACCTCTTCGGCTTTAGGAATGTGCAGCATCAGAACGCCATTCTCGTAGGTGGCTTCCACGTTGTCGGCGTCGACCGGCACCGGCAAGGAAATGCTGCGCTGGAACATGCCAAAGCGGCGCTCGCGCAGATGATAGCGTACGTCCTCAGCCTCCTCTTCTGCTTTGATCTCTCCCTTAATGGTCAGAACGTTATCTGCCAGGCTGATGTCAAGATCTTCGGGATTGATGCCAGGGATGGAGGCTTTGACGATGAACTCATCGTCCTTCTCGATGACATCCAGCGGTAACGCCCAGGCGCCGGATTGCCGCCACAGAGGGAACGTAGAAGCCAGCTCAGACTCGAAGAGGCGATCAACAGCGTTCTGCAGTTGCATCATCTCGCGGAAGGGATCCCAGCGTACCAGGGTGGTCATGATCTCACCTCCTCTAAGGGTGATGTTTGAGATGTGAACTGAGAAGCTGTCGGATAGGGTTTCCAACAAAAAAGATACGGCGTAAGCGTTAGTGAAACGTATACAAAAAATTAGAAAAAAATTAGAACGTGGATGCTTTGACAGGTGAGGGAACAGGATGTTACACTCTAGTCATAAAAACGGGCTTCTCTCAACAACACCTTCCTTAATCGTGTGAGTGATCGCTGATGACACGATGGTTGACCCTTTCCGCTGCCAGCAAATTGTTAGGCGTTCATCCCGCCACACTCCGACAATGGGCTGATGCGGGCAAAATTCCATCCTATCGCACCCCAGGAGGACATCGTCGCTTTCTGGCTGAGGATCTGCGGGAATTTCTTGTGCAGGCCAGCCACTCCGCACCAGGCGAGGGGCCCGCTTCTGAGGAAATTTTGTTGACGACGGCGCTCGTCGAAACGCGCCGAGACCTTCGTCAGTCGCCGCCTTCGGAGCAGGGATGGTATAGCAAGTTCGACGAGGAAGGGATGGCCAATCAGCGCATTCTGGGAAGGGCGCTTTTTGAAAAGGCCATTCGTTATTTAACTCTGCCTGATCATCGTCAATCTCTGTTAGAAGAAAGCCGTCAATTGGGGCATGCTTATGCATATGCTTCTCTCAAGTATGATATTTCCTTGTTGGACACGGTGCGCGCTTTCCAGTTCTTCCGTCAGAAGTTGCTTCGTTCACTAACATCGAGCGAGTCAGGCATGCGATTGGCAACGGAGGATGATGTTGAATTCCGTGAGGACTTCGATGCTTTTTTTGATGAAGTGCTATTTGGGCTTATCGACACGTATGAAAGACAATTGCTTGATCAAAAAGTATTGATCGAGCAGTCTCCACATGTTTCTGAGGATTGATGTCGGAGCGAGGGGTGAAAATGACCATAGGGGTAATTATGGAGTTTGTAGCGAATAAGGTAAGATTTGTGGGTATTCCCACATCAAGGATGTATGTCTGATATGATCAAGAAACGAATTTTGCCCCTTTTGGTGCTTCTCGTACTTATTTTGGGGCCAGCATGGATATGGTTCCATCGCGTGCCAAGTGGCATCGCTGCGTTGCCACCGGAAAGTATCCCCTTAAGAGGGCATCCCGCTCCGGAATTTTCGCTGCAGACGCTCGATGGTGAAGCGCTTTCTCTTTCGGAGCTTCGTGGGCAGGCCATTGTGTTGAATTTTTGGGCTACGTGGTGTCCGCCTTGCCGAGCCGAAATGCCCGAGTTACAGGCCGCCTATCAAGCTTATCGGTCTGGCGGTCTCGTTGTTTTGGGTGTGAACCAGGCGGAGGAAGCTCCCGTAGTGCGCGCATATCTAGAGGAGTTAGGCCTCACATTTCCTGTGGTGCTTGACGCCAACTATGAAGCGGCATCATTGTATGCCGTCAATTCACTTCCAACGACGTTCTTTATTGACCGAGATGGCATTATTCGCGGCATGGTCGTTGGGCAGATGAACGCCGCGCTGTTGAATGAACAAATCAGAACCATTTATCCTTGATTGACGAACAAGTCCTTATAAAAATACTTCCACAGCGACATCCTCATGCTTCCCACAATTTCTTTAGGACCGCTTTCCCTTCCCACCTATCCGCTCATCATCCTACTGGGCTATTTTGTTGGCCTTTGGTTTGCGAGCAAAGTCGCCGAACGTAGAATGATCGATCCTGATCATGTATTTAACATGGGGTTCTATGGAGTAATCGCCGGGTTGGTTTTCGGCCGGATTGGCCATGTGGCGCTTTACTTTTCTGCTTATCGAACGGATTTTTGGAGTGTCCTTTCACCAAATATGACCGCGATTGAACCTTTTGTCGCGGTGTTTGCAGCATTAGGGGTGGTGGCGTGGTATCAACGTAAATATCAATTGCCGATCGCCAGCTTGATAGATGCCTTCGCTGGGGCAGGGTTGGTTTGGCTGGCTTCTCTCGCCCTGGCCGACGGATTGAATGGGCTGAAGTTCGGAGAGCCAACCATGATGCCCTGGGCGATCTATCAATGGAATGTGGCTCGTCATCCTGTCCAATTTTATGAGTTTATAGGCATTCTCGTGGTGATACTGGGGTTTTGGAGCCTGCTGCAGCGTTTGCGACCAGGTTTTGCGGCGTTGGTCGCTGTTGGCGGCTATGCGGGGGTGCGCCTGATTGTTGATGCGTTTCGGGCGGAGCCTGCGGTGGTCGGGGAAGGCTTGCGCCTGAGTCAGGTAGTTGCCTGGATCGTGCTGTTGCTTGTGCTCCTGGTGTTCTATCAATTTCTTGGTCAGGGAGAAGAGGACGGTCAGAGCGATTGATGACGCGTACGGTTTGGTTCGCCTTATGACGGTGTGCGCGCAACCAGGAGTTTGCCCGCCAGAAGCGAAAGCGCGAATTTCCGTTCGCCTTTGCTGACAAAATCAATGGTGATGTAGGTGTCATCTTGATCTTTGTCAATGGCTGTAACCCGGCCAACGCCAAAATGACTGTGTTTGACTTTCTGTCCGATTTTGAGGCGATTGGGATTGATTTTTCTGGTGGGTTGAGAGGATACGGCTTGTTGTAGTTCTGCAATGGCTTGAGCCTCGCGGTCTCGCCAGGACTCGGCATAGAGGGTGAGGTCCTCGGGCTTATTTATATGTCGCCGTATGGTTTCTAGTTGCGTGTGGGCGCGATGCAGTTTTTCAAGGATGTTGGTTTGATCCTTTTTCTTTTTTGCCTTTGCAATGCGCCTCCTGGCTGAGTCCAGACTGATTTGCAATTGTTTGAGCTGTTCGGCAGGGAAGGGATCAGCAGGGTGGATGATCACAAGATCGATGTTATGCAATCGACACAGTTCCTTGCGGGTTTCATTTCTTGATTTTTCCTCCAGCTCCTCCCAATCGCTTTTGCGACGTCTTTGCCCTCGCGCTTTCATGCCAGTAAAACGAATCGCAATGCCAATTTCGGGGAAAAGATAATCGAGCTTGAGTTTACGCTTGGTGGCGGGATTAATCAACCAGTCAGGAGAGGTGTTTTTTTCTGTCGCAAAATCTGCAAACACACGGGCCAGGATCTCATTCCAGCCCATCAGATAAAGATAACTCATGATGTTTCTTTCGATGGAATGATGAATGGAGAGCGGAAACGATGCTGGAATCGTATTGTGGTGATTCGGGCGAGCCAGTAAGCCCTGGGATAGGGATTATGGGCGGAATTGTAAAAGAATTCGGTCCATCAGCCAGGGAGCGAAAAGCGAGGCCCACACAAAGGCGCGGTCAAATAGCGTGGCGTAGGCGTCGCGCGGTTCATGGATGGCTGCCTTGACAATGGCTTTGCCC
>WFTO01000356.1 GCA_015485435.1 Anaerolineae bacterium
ATGGAGGATAAACACCGGCTTGCCTTGCCACTCCACGGTTCTGACTTCCCCTTTACCAATGCCGGCGAGATCCACCTCTGTTGTGGCCTTTGACATTACGTCCGCGCTGGGACGCATGCTCTCGATGAAGGGTAGACAGGCCGCGCCAACGCCCACACCGGTGGCGACGCCTGTCGCAGCAACAAGAAAATCACGGCGTTTGGGATCATTGAGGCCCTCTCCCTTTGCCTCGATGATGTTCTCATCGCCTTTTGTTATATCGTTGCTCATATAGTTACCTCAAGCTGAGTTACATGTAATTCGCCGCCTCTCACGACGAAATATCTGTTTGGGATGAGGCCCCCCGCATAACGTATCTGATCGATAAGGGTGCCTACGTTAAAAAGTCAATCTATGAGTAATCTCTCTGAAATGGATCGAACTAATGCGTTATCGACTGTTTGTCTTTCTTTGTTAGTTTTGAATCGGATACTCCAATATAGATCAGCAATGCAGCGATAGCGATCAGAGACGCTATTTGGATAGCAGCCCACACCATGTACTTACCCTCCTCGATTGTATTGATATGTGTTGAGCGATTTATCTATAAAAAAACAATAATTGACTTGCTTACCCGGAATAGGGGATTTGTCGTAGCGTTAAATTAAGCACAATGCGGGCCATGTCTATAATTTTGTTGAAGTTATTGATAAACCGGCTGAAAAGGGATGGCCGCCAAATAAGAAAACACGAAGAAATGAACAAAATGTTCAAAAAGAGGCGAGAGATGAATGTTTTTGTTCACCAGGGATGAAAGGCAAGGTTGAGCAGGCTCAACCTTGTTTAGGTTATTGAAGCCAGCTATTTCAGCTCAATATCTGCTTTTTTCTTGAGTTCATTAATGTAATGAGCGATGGACTGGTTTTGAAGTAGTTGAAAAATCTCGCTTTTGACGCTGTCGAAAGGAGGGGGGGCAATGGGGCGTTTGGCAGTGACTTTTACGATATGCCAGCCTACGTCAGACTGAATCGGGCGGCTGTATTGACCTGGTTCCAGATCGATAAGAGCTTCTCCAAACCCTGCGGGTAATCCCTGGAGAGAGTGCCAGCCCAGGTCGCCGCCGGTGTTGGAGACGCTGTCTTTTGAGCTCTCCTTGACCAGAGCCTTAAAATCTTCCCCTTTTTTCAATCTTTCCAGAATTGCCTGTGCCGCTTCTTCACTATCGACCTGGATATGGCTGATTCTCAGTTCGAACGAGCGTACTGGGGCAAACTCTTCATCGTAATATTTTCTGATCTCTTCCGCCTTGATAGGGTGTTCCCGGGAATAGCGCTCGATCGTTGCCTTGGCAATCTCCTGGCGTCTTTGTTCATCGATGGCGAGCATGACTTCGGGATCCTTGTCTATCCCTTGGGCGAGACCCTCGTGGTAGAGCAGCTCCCGGTCTACAAAGAGACCAAAAAGCTGGGTTTGTGCTTGTGGATCATTGAGCTGAAGGCCAGATACCGTGGCCTGACGCTGGAAAAACGCCCGTATCTGCTGTTCGGTTATGGCATCGCCGTTGATAGTGACGATAGTCTGGTTTGTTTCTTCTGTATTGGCTTGGGGTGCGCCTGCGAGCAGGGCGAGAATCAAGGAGATATTGAGCATAAGTAATCGACTTTTCTTACAGGTTGTCAGATTTCATCGGGAGATTTGGCATTGATGCTAAGCGCATGGATGTGGGTACGCATGAGTTCATCTACCGCGGCATAGACCAGGCGATGGCGCTGAATCAAGCTCAGGCCCGAAAACGCTTCGGCCGTGATGTTGACGGTGAAGTGTCCGGCTCCGCCGGCACTGGCGTGGCCGGCATGCTTGTGGCTGTCGTCGATGATTTCCAGCGCAGAGGGCGAAAAAGCGCGTTCCAGAGATTGGTGAATCATGTCTACGCGTGCTTGGGACATCAGGGTAAAACCTTTTTGAATGGTTTGACAGTGACGGTTTGGTAAACCCCGGCGGCGACATAGGGGTCGTCGTCAGCCCACTTTCGAGCGGTTTCGAGGGAGTCGAACTCGGCGACGATGAGACTGCCGCTAAAACCCGCCGGACCGGGGTCTTCGCTATCGATGGCGGGGTGGGGGCCGGCTAGCATAAGGCGTCCTTCTTCCTGGAGTTTTTGGAGTCGCGCCAAATGGGCCGGGCGCGCCGCCAAGCGTTTATCCAGGCTTTGTTCCACATCTTCAGCGAGGATGGCATACCACATCTACGACTCCTCCTTGGAGGGTGTGGTTTCCGGCTCTTCCACATAGCGGCCGATGACGAATGCCTGAGCGATGATGAAGATGAAGCTCAGTCCGGTTAGGCCAAAGAGCTTGAAATTGACCCAGGTATCGGTGTCGTAGTTGTAGGCGACGAAGAGATTCAAAAAACCGAGCAGGATGAAAAACAGAGCCCAGGCTGTGTTGAGTTTGTTCCAGAGCGAATCTGGCAAGGTCACGGTCTGGTCCATCATGCGCCGGATAATGGGTTTGTGGCCGATAAACTGGCTGCCCAGAAATGCGACGGCGAAAGCCCAGTTGACGACGGAAGGCTTCCATTTGATGAAGGTCTCATCCTGGAAAATCAGTGTGGCTCCCCCCAGTACGGCGATCAGGGCGAGGGTGATAATGTGCATCTTTTCGAAGCGGCGGTGCTGGAGCCAGTACCAGCCGACCTGAATGAACGAAGCGCCTATGGCGACAGCAGTTGCGACATAGATGTCGAACATTTTATAGGCGATGAAAAAGAGGAGAATGGGAAAAAAGTCGAATAAAAACTTCATAATCGGGGTTTTCGCTCTCTAAACATGGATAAAATGCAATTTTTCGTATTTCTGTCGCATCTGTCGCGGAAAAAACCTATCATAGCCCATCGCGCCGGAAACGGCATCTCGCATCAGCAGGCCTTTTTAATCGCATGAACTTCCCAGCCTCCAAGAAACGCTACGATTTGCATTGCCATTCTACCGCTTCCGACGGTGAATTAACCCCGACCAAACTGGTGGCTTATGCCGCCAGTTGCGGTATCGACGTGCTGGCGCTGACTGATCACGATGATCTCAGCGGCCTGGAAGAGGCGGAGCGGGCAGCCCATGAACACAATATGGAGTTGGTGACGGGGGTTGAGATATCGACCACCTGGAACAAGCAACTCGTCCACATCGTCGGTTTGAACTTCGATCCCGCTAACAGTTCCCTGCAAGCCGGCTTGACAAAACTACGGCTGGAACGGGAGCTCAGGGGCGAAAAGATTGCCGCCAGGTTGGAGAAGCGGGGGATCCGGGGCGCGCTGGCCGGGGCGAGGCGTTTCGCCAATGGCCAGATTCTGAGCCGCACCCATTTTGCCCGCTATCTGGTGGAGGCGGGGTACAGCAAAAACGCCAATGACGCCTTCAAACGCCATCTGGGGGATGGCAAGCCTGCCTGTGTCACCGGCCAGTGGGCCGCGCTGGAGGAGGCGGTGGCCTGGATTCGTGCCGCCGGAGGTGTCGCGGTGATCGCCCACCCCGCCCGTTACAAACTTTCTGCCACCAAGCTGCGCGGCCTCATTGAGGATTTCAAGGCCAGCGGTGGTCAGGGTATCGAGGTGGTGTCCGGCTCACAGGACAACAATGACACG
>WFTO01000357.1 GCA_015485435.1 Anaerolineae bacterium
GTCCCCAGACGCCAACGCTAATCACATCCGCCCTTTTTCACACACCCACACACAACTCACATGCCAACCACGGATCGAAAACAAAAAGAAATCAAAGCTCTTCGCGAAGGACGCCTTCCACCAGGCCAATCCCTGACATCACGATTCCCCATCCTTCATATCGGCCAAGTCCAACACATGCATCCCAGCAATTGGGATTTTCGCATCTGGGGGGAAGTCGAAGAGGAAAAAGTCTGGACATGGAGCGAGTTCCGCCAGCTTCCACGCACAACAAGAATACTCGATGTCCACTGCGTCACACGCTGGAGCCAACTCGACACCCATTGGGAAGGCGTCTCCGTCCGCACCCTCATCGACCAGGGTTTTATCCGCCTAAAACCCAGCGCCCGTTATGTGATACAACATGCTGAAGGAGGCTACACCACCAACCTTCCTCTAGAGATCGTCTTGCAAGACAACTTCCTGCTGGCCACCCACTTAAACGGACAACCCCTATCGCCCGAACACGGCTTTCCCTTACGCGCAGTCATTGGCGCCATCCCAGGCCGATCGGACCTGAAAACAGTATATCTCTGGAAAGGCGCCAAATGGCTACGCTCGTTGGAATTTTCAGCCATCGACAAACCGGGGTTCTGGGAACAAGCAGGCTATCACAACGAAGCCGATGTATGGAAAGAACAACGAACCAGATACTGATCACGATAGCAAATCGAGCAAATCCTGAAGCGCTTCCGGCAAAGGACTGATCAGTTCAATCATCCGCTCATCAGAAGGACGTCGAAAACGTAAGCGATGGGCATGAAGAAAATGGCGTCCCAGCTTATAGACATCCCGTCGCCCATAAACGACATCTCCCACAATGGGATATCCGACGGATGCGAAATGCACGCGGATCTGATGAGTGCGACCGGTTCGTGGATGCGCCTTCACCAACGATGTCATTCCATAAAAAGCAACGACGGCATACTCGGTCTGCGCCTCCCTACCTCTCTCCGACGGAACAACGGCCATCCGTTTGCGGTGACGTGGATCTCGACCAATGGGAGCGTCAATCAAACCCTCTTTTGGGGTGATATGGCCATGCAGCAACGCCAAATAGGTCTTTTCAATCGTTCGCTGCCTGAATTGGCTTTGCAAATGCCGGTGAGCGCGAGCATTTTTAGCCACCAGGATAATCCCCGAAGTATCCTTATCCAGACGATGCACAATACCAGGACGCCCCCCCTCTCCCACACCTTCCAGGCGAGGGAAATGATAAAGAATGGCGTTCACCAATGTACCCCGAGAATGGCCGGCAGCTGGATGCACAACCATGCCGGCAGGTTTATCAATGGCGAGAACATCCTCATCCTCATACAAAATCACCAGGGGAATATCTTCAGGAGTAAGCTCCGTCGCTGAAGGGCGAGGAATCACACCAGAAATCACATCTCCTTCCCTCAGACTCATCCCGGCCTTGGCTCGATGCCCATTGACCAGCACCATGCCTTCTTTGATCCAACGCTGGATTTCAGATCGCGAATAGTCGCTTAGGTGCGCGGCCAGATACCGATCCAACCTGTCCGACTTGCCCCTTACAACGAAACGAAATGTTTTTGCTTCCGCCGACATAACATTGTTGCTGATCGATCAGGAAGCGCTCGGCGCTCTATCGGCTTGCTGCGCCTGACCACGAGCGTGATGCTCCTCAAGTAAAAAGTATACAATCAACAATCCTGTGCCTATAACGATAAACGTGTCAGCCAGATTAAAGGTTGGCCAGACTAAACTATCCGACGCCCTGACGCTCAAAAAATCCACAACCGCTCCATATACGATGCGATCCCACAGATTGCCTATCGCTCCCCCTAACATCATTCCCAGGCTCACAGAGAGAAGCAAAGATTCCTCGCCACTGCGCAAACTGTATGCCGCGATGGCAATAACGGCAATGCCAGCAATGATAGTGAATAGGAATGTGCCGCCCTGAAACAGTCCAAAAGCGATGCCCGTATTGGCGCTATGCGCAAGTCGGAAATAGGGATACAAAGCGGGAAAAAGGTTGTACTCACCATAGAGGGGAATATTGTTTAACACCCACAATTTACTCCAACGATCAGCAAAGATCACCGCAAGAGTGACAGCAAACATCAGGAAAGTCAGCCATGTTTTCTTAGTCATAGTATCATCAATCTTCTAGATCTCGCCCGTCTCCAGGGCGCGTGGGCCTAGCAATCTTCCTCCCATGATTTCTCGTTCGCGTTGACACTGCAAACAAAAACGGGCATCGGGTAACGCCTTCAGTCGAGCGAAATCAATGGGTTTTCCGCAATTCTCACAAAATCCATAGGTGCCCTTTTCAAACTTAGCAAGGGCGTGCCTGACGCGCTGCAATCGATGTTGCAATTGCTTGAGTAGGGCTTGATTGCTGGCTTGATCAAAAGCCGCGGTTGCACTCTCGGCCATGTGATTGCCAGAAGTAATTCGACGATACTGAATACTGGACAAGTGCTCAATATCATCGAGAAGCTTAGAATGCTCTTGTTCGAGAAGTCTTTTCAGTCTTGCATCATCGCGAGTCATGATCATTTACCAAGCCAAAATGGAATACACCGCCCATTTTAGCCTCAACACAGCGTGTTTGGCAAGCCATCACTTGAACGCGAAGAAGAGGAGATATCGTCCCAAGGAAAAAAGAGCTACTCCCCAAACATAATATGCGAAAATGTATAAAGTGTGGTTCTGAAGATATCGTAATAGATAACGAATGGCCAGAATTCCAGATAGGAATGCCGTCAAAAAGCCCACAAGCAAGGGAGTCAATCCCGTATCCCCTAACCCTAAGGCCACCAAATCCTTCAATTGCAACAATCCCGCACCGAAGATAATTGGCGTACCTAACAGAAAGGAAAATTTTGCCGCTGTGGGTCGGTCCAGTTTCCGCACCAATCCTGCAGCGATCGTGCTTCCACTTCGGCTGATGCCAGGCGCAATGGCCAACGCCTGCCCCACGCCCACAAAAATCGCATCCGCATAACTGAGCTTTTCCATAGACCGCCCCTGGGAATGTGTTCGGCCCCATCGTTCGGCAAACAACAACAGAAACCCCGTAATGATCATAAACACCGAAACGGTAAATGGTTGTGCAAACAACCCCTCAAAAAAGCCCTCAAAAAAATAACCGAGCAATGCAGCGGGTATGGTGCCGATAAGTATCGCCAGGAGCAAATGATCCTTTCCGCGAGCTGGCTTACGTTGTATTTTACGAATCAACGCCCGAAGCATTTCCCACCAATCTCGCCAGAAATAGAGCACAACAGCCAACAGGGTGCCCCAATGCAGCAATGCATCGAACGCCAATCCTGAGGCGTCCCATCCGAGCCACCAAGGAATCAGGACCAGGTGGCCGGAGGAGGAAACAGGCAAAAACTCTGTCAGCCCCTGCACAAGGCCTAACACAAACGCCTGAAGCGCCGACATATTCGCCCCCTATTTCTTCAAGCGCGTGCCGCACGCCGGGCAAAAGCGATCATCAGCTTGCACGCGAGCGCCACACTGAGGACAATAGCTTGGCGTCGCGTTTCCGGCAGCTGCACCGGCCGCTGCAACCAGCACAGGCTGAGGATGCACCATGGCCCGCTCTCGACGAGCTGCTGTGACCATCGATTCCACTTCAGCATCCAGCTCTGCGGTGGCCAATGTTGCCTGGCGACGATCAATGGCGCGCAAAACGCTGGCGGCCTGGCGTTTCAGATGGGCAAGCTGGCGTTCGTAATCTTCAGGGGAGAGCTTGCCTGTGTCCAAGTCGAACTTCGCTTCTCGAATGGCCTGATAAAGCTGATCGCGCCGGTTGTACAACGCCAGCAATTTAGGGTCCACCGATACATCCGGATGATGGTGCGTGGATGTGCGAAAAAATGGAATAACTACCACCGCTGTAGCGGCGAGCAAGAGAAGGAATGCAATGAGTAGCCACATAGAAAGGTCTTGTCGGAAATTGAGATAGACGATGGAGATGAATGAGTAATAAGCGACGCTAGGTGAAGGATCAGACGGGCTGAGGAATGGCTTGCTTGGATTTAACGCGTCGAGCTACTGGCTGTTTAAAGGGGACCAGCGCGAAAATGGTGCCGAACACCATCACCACCCCACCAATCCACAACCAAATCATCAATGGATTCACAAAGATTTCAAAGGCGGCGAGCTCTCCACCTCGCTCAAATCCATTGAGAACCACGTAGACGTCTTCTCTCAAGGATGTGTGCAACCCCACCTCGGTGGTTGGACCCATGTCTTTTGCCGCTCGAGAGTGATAGAAATTCATCCGAGGAGTAAGCACTCCTACCGTTCTATCACCTTGAGTGACAATGACGGTGGCAATGACTTCATCATAATTGGGGCCTTTATTCTGTGTCAGGCCCGTATATTTGAAGGTGTAGCCTCCCAATTCAGCCGTCCCATTTAAAGGGATGCTGGTCTTGAGATTATGTTGGAAAGCAACTGCGCCAACCATGCCAAAAGCCATCAGAACAACGCCAAAATGCACGATATAGCCACCATAACGTCGTTGGTTCCGGGTGGTGACCCCCCAAAGCGCCCGAAGCCAACTTTCTCCTGTAGCCCGACGACGGGATGCGGTGCCTCGATAAAATTCCCAGAGAATGGTCCCGACGACCAAGCCGACGGTCCCCCAAGCAATGATGGGCACCCACTCTCTGGTGACCAAAACGAAAACCGCAGCAGCGACGGCTAAAGCCAACGCCACAGGCACAGCCAAGCTCTTTTGCAGCATCTCATTAGAAGTGCGACGCCATCCCAGCAGGGGGCCTATCCCCATGAGCAACAAAATCGCCAGAAAGATCGGCCCATCCACTTTGTTGAAATAAGGCGCATTGACCGCAATCTTTGTGCCGCTCAAGGCCTCGGAGATAATGGGGAAAAGCGTACCAAAGAGCGTAACAAAAGCCGCCACCAAAAATAGCACGTTCACATAGAGGAACGCCGCCTCACGGCTCAGCAAAGAATCTAACTCGGCTTCAGATTGCAAGTTGGGTAACCTATACCACAGCAAGGCGAGAAAGGCGAAAAAGCTCACAATGATAAAGCCCAAGAAGAGCGGTCCAATACTCGAAATCGCGAAAGCATGTACGGAATCAATGATGCCGCTACGGGTGATGAAGGTGCCGATCAGCACCAACCAGAACCCCAGGAATGCCAGGATCATATTCCAGACCTTCAACATCCCACGATGCTCTTGAATCATGATACTGTGCAGGAACGCCGTCGCAGTAAGCCAGGGGATGAAGGATGCGTTTTCAACCGGATCCCATGCCCAAAAACCGCCCCATCCCAGCTCGAGATAGGCCCACTGGCTGCCGAAGATGATGCCCAGGGTCAGAAAGATCCAGGGAATCAGGTTCCAAACGCGCACTCGTTTCACCCAACTATCATCCAATTCGCCCGAAAGCAAACTGGCTGAAGCGTAGGCAAGTGGCAACGTCAGGCCCACATAGCCAAGATAGAGGAAGACAGGATGCGCCACCATCCAATAATTTTGAAGCAAGGGATTAAGGCCTGTTCCATCTGCGGGGATAAACAACGCCGCCCCCATCGGCCTGAAGATCGCTCCGGTTGTGCTTCCATCGGGCAACACCCACAGCCGATTGAAAGGATTGGAAGCGTATAAAGAAATAATGATAAAGAAAAGCTGGACCAATAACAGTATGGCCACCAGCCAGGGCCCCCGCTTAGGCTCTTTGTTCCATAGAGCTGCGACCATAATCACCGAATAGGCTGCCAGCAATACGCTCCAAAATAGCAACGAGCCCGATTGCCCGCCCCAGAGGGTAGAAATCTTATAAAACAGAGGCAATGCCCGTTCACTGTGACTGGCGACATACTCATTCGAAAAATCATCTGTAATGAGCATGTACACCAAAACCAGCGTAGCCACCAAAATCAAGAAAGAGACGATATAAAGCGCATTACGACCGCTCGCCGCCAGAGCCTGATCCTTGCGCTTGGCCCCAATTACGCTAACGACGATGCCATAAAGAGTAAAAAGAAACGCTACAAATAACGTGATGAAACCGATATCGGACATAGGACTATTGTGACTCCTCAGTGGCTTTAGAAGCCTGTATGAGCTTTTGAATCATTTGATCCATAATATTCGCGTTCGGAATGGCGCCCACATAATAGTCGACAATGTTGCCATTGGCATCGATAAAATAGGTTTCGGGAACGCCCTGAACGCGATAGGTGTTATATGCCTTGCCTCCCAGATCCGGTGCGCTGGGATAGGTGACGTCATAACATTGCAGCCAGGCGCGTGCATTCTTATCCTGATCAAGATGAGAAAGCCCGATAAAGAGCACCTGCCCTTTATATCGACGCCAGGCGCTCTCAAGCAAAGGCTGCTCCTCCTTGCATGTGACGCACCAACTCGCCCAAAAATTGAGCACAACAGGCGTTCCTCGCAACTCAGAAAGACGAAGAGAAATGCGGTCGTACTCAGCTGGACGGGGTTTATTCACGTCGGGCACGCAATAGGACTGATAATCAGCGCCGAAGAGATTCGCAAGCGCGGGCTCCAGATCTTCTGGGGGCAACGGTTCGCTGGTGTAGGTCACGACGCTGAAATCGGGAGCCTGGCCCGAGCTGGCACGCTGCGAAGGAGGATTCAAAATGCCATAGTAAAAGACCGCCAGGAGAATGATACCTACGACGGCAATCAATGCCAGCAAGCCAAATCCACCTCGACCTTTCGATGTTTTTGCGTTATCAGGAAGTTGTTCTGTCATGCTTCAAGGTCCTCGGCCAGATCCTGTTCGACTCGTGCAAGATAATCATCTTCGATGTCCGCGTCACGATTGGCCCCGCCTTCAGGCATGCCAACCGCCGCACCAGCGCCAGACGTGGCCGCGGCAACCTCACGTCGCGTTTGCGTCCACTTCCGACTCATCCAAACGGCAAATCCCAGCCCAGCCAGAGCCAACACCACAGGCATAATCCAGGCCATTAAATTGATGCCTTCTTTGGGAGGTTCGCCCAAAATCACAACACCATACTGGACCACGAACTCATCGATGATCTCTTGCTTGGTTTTTCCTTCCAGAATAAGCTCATCGATCATGTCCCGCATCTGCTGACACACCTGCTGCTCACAGACATCCAGACGGATACCCTGACAAATAGGACACCACAACTCTTGCTGGATCTCTTTGGCCAGCGCCTGCTGTTCGGGCGTGAGATCATGCGGATTGTTTGGGTCATTGCCTCCTTGAGCGAAAGCTACGCCCGTCGTCAAAAGGAGGAGGATAAATGCAATCAGTAGAATCTTTTTCATGGAACCATCGGCATGATATTACATGGTGATCGACCGCTGCTGAAGTGCAGCGATCATCATGACCGGGACAACAACGTTTTGTTTAAGATGACTAGAACAGGACGCGTTTATGGAAGATGCGTGCACAAGAAGAAAGCAACGTCTTGTAGGATGGCATCCAAATAATTATAACCGAATCATAACATGTCCGA
>WFTO01000358.1 GCA_015485435.1 Anaerolineae bacterium
GTTGCGGGCTCTTGTGCAATACGAAGAAGAGGGCGGCGCGGATGCGGAAGAGATGGTGGAAAATATCCGCACCGATCTCTTTGGCGATCGGGTCTATGTCTTCACGCCCCAGGGAGACCTGATCAGCTTGCCCGCCGGGGCTACCCCCGTTGATTTCGCTTATCACATTCACACCGAAGTGGGACATCGTTGCCGCGGCGCACGGGTAAATGGCAAGTTGGTCAAACTCAACTATAAATTGCAAAACCGCGATCGCGTGGAAATCATCACAGCGAAACGAGGTGGTCCGAGTCGCGATTGGCTTAATCCCAATCTTGGCTACGTGCGCACCTCACGCGCCCGTTCGAAAATCAAAAGCTGGTTCCGCAAGCAGGACCGAGAGCAAAACATTCAGGCGGGCAGGCAGGCATTGGATCGTTTGTTGAAACAACTCAATATTCGCATCGGGTTCGACGAAGTGGCCCGCGCCCTGGATTTCGACAATGTGGACAACATGCTTGCCGCCCTGGGCTATGGAGACCTCTCCACAGAACGCATTGCCGGAAAACTCATCAACCTGCAACAACAGGCGTTGATGGAAGCCATGCAAGAGGAAGCTCCCGACGAGCCCGATATCATGCCGCCGCCTCGAGCTCGCCCCAGCGACGAACGCATCAAAGTTCGGGGGGTCGAGGGACTCATGTATCGCTTTGCCCAGTGTTGCCACCCATTGCCCGAAGAGCCCATTGCCGGATACATTACCCGCGGCCGCGGCATTACCATCCACCGTCAGGACTGCCCAAACCTGCTCCGTCGCATGCAAACCGAGCCCGAACGAATTATCCAGGTGGAATGGGGGATAGACGCGCCCACCTATCCCGTGACCATCCTGGTCAAAGCCTGGAATCGATCCGGATTGCTACGCGATATCACCAATATTCTCGCCTCGGAAAAGATCAACATCCGCGGATCGACGACCAAATCCAACAGCAAATCCCCATTTGCTTCCATCATCCTGACCATCGAAGTGCGAGACACCACGCAACTCACGCGCGTGATGGATCTGATCGAACGCGTAACCAATGTTATTTCGGTCGAGAGGATGCGCGGGTAAACTGCCACCACTTCGGAAAGACGCCCAGCAGTCCTGGCGCAATTCGGTCATCCCCACGTTGAATGAGTCGGTGGGCTTCCACTGGCGTCACCAATAAGATGCCTCCTAGCTCACCATCCGCGAAACGCAAATGGGTCAAGCCCCAGGCGGTCAATGTCCCGGTATAGAGTTGATTGACCTGGCGATTTCGAAAAGGAGGCGCGCCAGCGTATCGGCCATACAGTTCAAAGGGGCCGCCGACAGGAATCAGGCGAGTTTCAGCCAACCATCGATGGCGATCGTCAAGAGCAAGGCCAATTTCCTCCTGAATTTCCGCGAATACGCCCGACACCCAATCCTGACCAGCTTTAAGATGCCCGCCCACGGTAGTGTCAAGCCGCTCTGGCCATTCTGGTTTGTTGTGCGCCCGAATCTGCAACACCAACAAGCCTTGTGGCGTTGTGAACAGCACATCCACCCCTCTGTGTCGCAATCCGGTGAGATGAGCAAACCATCTGGGTGCAAGCAGGCCCAAGGGTTCCCCAAGGGGATTGACAATATCAAACCATTCCTCATTAGCGGTCGCTTCATGTCCAAGTCGCTCCCGCCAACGCAGGATCTCCGCATCGATTTCCGATTGTGTTGCTTTATCTCCGCCTTGCCATCGCGCCTCCAGGCTATCAAGCTCCTGCAACCAAGAGGAAGGGATCGTCTCGCGGTGATGTGGGTTGCTCATGAGGACATTGTGTCATGAGCACATCTCCTTGTCAACCTTCTCGGCAGCCGCTGGTCACCATTGCCATTCCTGTGCTAAACGAGGCGTCGCTATTGCCCGGCCTTCTGACGGCACTACGAATGCAGACATGGCCTCGCGAGGCCATGCAGGTGATTTTTGTGGATGGGGGCTCGGAAGATGACACGGTGCCACTTATCCGGTCCTTTGCCGAAACCTTTCCGCAGGTGTTGATCCTCATCAACCCCAACCGTCTGGCTGCTGCCGGGCTGAATTTGGCGCTGTCGCATGCCCAGGGAATGTACTTTTTACGTCTTGATGCGCGTTCGCGTCCGGCTCCTGACTACATTGAAACCTGTGTGGCGTACTTACAAACCGGTCAATGGATGGGAGTAAGTGGACCTCAGATTGCTTGTGGCCGCCATCTCGCGGGAAAAGCGATCGCATTGGCCTTGAATCACCCCTTAGGCGCTGGCGGTCCCAGCTATCGCAGAGCCCGCAAGCCCGCCAACAGCGACACCCTCTACCTTGGCGCCTATCCCACCTCGCTTCTGCGAGAATTGCAGGGCTGGCATGAACAATTCGCTGCCAACGAAGACTACGAACTCAACCATCGCATCCGAAAACGCGGAGGCCGCCTTTTGGTCGCGCCAGATATCCACATCCAGTACATCGCCAGGGACCGTTTGCGAGAGCTATTCAGCCAGTATGCCAGATATGGGTCGTGGCGGGTTGAGACCTTGCGGCTTCACCCACGGGCTATCCGCTTTCGTCATCTGGCGCCAGCCGTTTGGAGCGCAGCATTGGGCCTTTCGCTGCTCGCATTGCCGATATCGCCCTGGCCGATATGGTTGATTCTCCTGCCCTACCTCTTCGCCATCACCTTTGCCAGCATGCATATGACGCTATTCCAGCATCCTGGCCTTTTCTTTCGTGTCTGGCTGGCTTTTCCCACCATGCACCTGGGCTGGGGAATCGGCTTCTGGTGTCGATTGCTCACCAAGAGGCTGCCATGTGCTATAATGTCACGATGATTCTCGTACTTACTGTCCAGTTCTATTCTTCGGAGCAACAAAGCTTATGGCCGAACAACCCACAGACATGACCCAACTTGCCCAAGAGGCAAGCGAGATCCATGCCAAATTAACGGAACTTTGGGCCGATGAAGGCGTCGATCAATTGAGCATCTTTCTTGATCCAGAAATCATTCAGGTGCTTGAAGAGATCAAGCAACTGAGCATGGACTTTATCGCCAAAGTAGCCCAACTCAATGCCTGAAGGATGACCGCGACGAAGCAAGGCTGCTAAACGGAACAACCTTAGTTCCAGAGGCATATACCCACGGTCACGGTCCCGCAGGCCCTCCATAAAACTTATGATGTTCAAAGATCAGGCCAAAATTTATGTCAAGGGCGGCGATGGCGGCAACGGCGTCGTCGCTTTTCGACGCGAAAAGTATGTGCCCCGAGGCGGCCCTGCTGGCGGTAGCGGCGGCAAAGGGGGCGACGTATATCTGGTTGCCAGCCCCCGCCATAACACATTGGCCCACTTTGCCTATAAAGTTCATTTTAAAGCGGAACGAGGCAAACATGGCAGCGGTTCGAACAAGCAAGGGGCGCGAGGCAAGGACATTGAGGTGCCCGTGCCGCCCGGCACCGAGGTTTATGATGCTGACACCGGGGAATTCCTCGGTGAACTTTTGCAGCCGGGAGAGCGTCTGCTGGTGGCTCGCGGCGGCCGAGGCGGCCGAGGAAACTATGCTTTTCGATCATCCACCAACCAGGCTCCTCGCATTGCCGAAAAAGGAGAGCCTGGTGAAGAACGTTGGTTGCGCCTGGAGCTGAAGATCATCGCAGACATCGGCATTATTGGTGTGCCAAATGCCGGCAAAAGCACCCTACTGGCTCGCGTGACACGCGCCAAACCCAAAGTTGCCGACTACCCCTTTACCACCATCGCCCCGAATTTGGGCGTCGCCATCGTCGACGATCAGGATGTCGTTCTAGCGGATATTCCTGGACTGATTGAGGGCGCGCACAAAGGGGTGGGCCTGGGCGACGACTTCCTACGCCACATCGAACGCACCCGGGTGCTCATCCACATGCTCAATGGTCTCAGCCCTGATCCCATCGGCGACTTCGAAGCCATCAACCAGGAATTGAGCTTATTCAATCCAGAGCTCGCTGAGCGCCCTCAAGTCGTCGCCTTCAACAAAATGGACATTCCCGAAGTGCAAGAACGTTGGCCAGAAGTGGAAGCGAAACTGAAGCAGATGGACATCGAGGCCATCCCCATTTCCGCCGTCACCGGCGAGAATGTCCAAGCGCTTTTGCGCAAAGCCGTCGCCATCCTGAACGCATTGCCTCCCATCGAACGCAAAAAAGCGTTGCCCATCATTGTCCCCGACGATGAAGACGCCTTCACCATCGAAAAAACGTCCGAAGGGTGGATTGTGCGGGGAAAACGCATCGAACGAGCGGCCGCCATGACGAATTGGGATTATTACGAAGCCGCGTTGCGCTTCCATCGCATCATGGAAGCCATGGGCATCGCCCAAGCACTGGTAGAGGCGGGCGTGCAAGAAGGCGACACCGTCATTATCGGCAATGTCGTTCTGGAATGGCGGGATGACTTCTATTATGATTGAGAAGTCGCCCCTACTTCCGACGCATCACGAAGGAACGCCCAATTTCGAACGTCAGGAGCGCAACGATACGTTCACGCAATAACGTCATGTGAGGAGCGTCGCACGTGTTGCTCTCCAACGTTCCATGCATCAAT
Organism: Anaerolineae bacterium; assembly: GCA_015485435.1. Lineage (GTDB taxonomy): Bacteria > Chloroflexota > Anaerolineae > J102 > J102 > M2005. The sequence goes on from WFTO01000358.1 coordinate 4,587, forward strand.
GGAGATTGACCGTTTTTCCAACATTCATCTCCCCATCCGCCACTACACTCCCAATCAAAGCATCATGTCACGCATTGGACTTTTAGGCGGGACCTTTGATCCCGTCCATTTTGGGCACCTCATCCTGGCAGAAACCGCTCGCGACACGCTCCGCCTCGACCGGGTTTACTTCGTCCCAGCTGCAGACCCGCCACATAAACAGGGGCGGGTCGTAGCCCAAGCAGAGGATCGCGTCAACATGCTCAAGATGGCCA
>WFTO01000359.1 GCA_015485435.1 Anaerolineae bacterium
AGCTTGTATCATCAGCGAGGCGAGGAGATAAAACAACGCCAGGATGATGAGTACAAATTTGGTTATGGCGGCAATCCGAGCCAATGGCGGAAAGAAATCCGGTGCGCGTTCGAGCAGGATTTTCCAAAGCAAAACATTTTCGGTTGCGTCTGCTATCCCGGCTATGCCCATGCCCCACGCCAATCCTACGCCGAGCCATTTTTCCAACGTGGAAACGCGTTCAGTTTGCCAAATTAACCCTAATGCAATGGTTGTTGTGTAGAGCAACATGAAAAGATAGTCAAACCCCAGGCTAAATGCTGCATGCAAACGTGCATACGAATCCCAGCTGACCAGAATAGCCTGGACCTGTTTTTGGGTACCCGCGAGTTCAAAGGAGACGATGCCCAATGGTGCAGCCGTCGTTTTCAAAGGCGCATCCAGGTATTGCAACACCGCTGCCGCCAGGGCCGTCGATCCCAAGGCTGTCCAGAAGAGAAAGCGCCGTTGCTGGGATGAGAGTTTTAGAAATGGATGCAGCATGGATCCCCTCCCAGGGGAAGCAATGGGCGCTATCCCAAGAGACCGCATCTGGGATGCGCCGGAGCGAGTAAATCAGTGCGTTCAGCAAACCCTTTCACCCAATGCGTATCATGAATCAGCGACAGAATGGATCAGGCGCTCGGGCATTGACGTGGTTGCTCGAAGCTGAAATCATCATTCAATTTCATGCATGGGAAGATGCCGATGCATGGGTTGCCATCGCGGATGCCCTCGCCTGTGCGCCGGCATTGGCTGTGTCTGTGGTGTTCGATCATCCTTCCGCGGTGGAAGCGGTGCAGACTTTCATCGAGCGTACTGATGGGCGCGTCATGGTCGGCATGAGTCGGATAGAAACCGTTTGGGATGTGGATGCGGCCAAGGCGGCAGGGGCCAGTTTTTTGTTGGCTTCTGAGTTGAGTGCGGCAGTGGGGCGGCGGGCCCGCTCGTTGGATCTGTTGTACATGCCGGGGGTGTTGACGCGGTCAGAGGCGGCACGGGCTTATGAAGCGGGATACCATGCTCAATTCCTTTTTCCAGCGGACATCTTCGGTCCTGATCATGTGCAGTCGTTGCATGGTGCATTTCCCGAGGTTCATTTCTTTCCTGGCGTGAATTTAACGGCGTCCGATTTGCCCGCGTTTCGACGGGCTGGCGCTGCGGCAGCCATTGTTGAGTTGCCGGTGTTGGCGAATCCACACTGGCGTCAGGCCGATATCATTACGTTTGTACGTCACCTGTTACGGGCATGGCGCGAGGTTTAAAGGTCTCCAAAATCATCAAAGCCAGGCAATCCTTCCAGGTCTGTGATGTCAGGTGATTCGATGTCGAGGAGGTTTCCCTGTACATCGATGATGATTCGAAATCCTAATGAACGTAAGACATCCTTCGCCTCTGGCGGCAACATTTGATCCACGTTTTCATCCATATGGGCGAGTTGAAACTCCAAGGCTGTTTTGGTGAAAATATCATCTTTGCCCAGCAGCTGCAACATTGAACGAATGGCTATGTCTTTGTTGGCCAGCACCTGATCCTTGAAGAAGCGAAGCACCTGTCTGTCGATGTCGGCGGCGTCGATATGGCGTAAAAAGCCTTCATCATCGACGATATAGCAGGCGTCACTGCCAACATAACCGGTAGAAACAGGTCGGCCATGCTCATCAAAAACAAGGCCTTCAAACATCGCAAATCGAGCCATGGTGCAAAGTCCTCATGCACTGCAAAGATATGTGGTCATTGTAACCTCAAAATCAGGGCTGTGCAACCAGCTTGGCCTTTCGGATGTAGAGCGATTTATTTCTTCTGAGGAGGGTATGATATAGTTTCCACTATGAATGAGCGTACACAACAAGAACCAACCCGCCCACCCCTGATGCTATCTGAGGATGGGCTCCATGTATTGACCACAGCCCGGGCCATTGCTTCGGCGCATGGTCATGAATTTCTGACGACCAACCACATTCTGTTAGGAATCTTAGAGACTCCGGGGAGCGCTGGCGCCCGGGTGCTGGGGACCTTCCCCATGAAGTTGGAACAGCTGAAAACGAGGCTTTGGGCATATATTCGGTTGGATGCGGGCGAGGATAAAGCGCCATATGGCGGTGAGTTCTTCGGATTTGCATTGGCCGAGGATGGCGCCCAGGCATTGGCGGAAGCAGTCGCCGAAGCCGAGGAGCAACAGCTTCGTTTCATTGATTCGCGGGCGATGATTTTGGGCATGCTTCGTCGTCCAGAGACGAATGCGGGGGAAATCCTCGGCCAATTTGATATTCAAGAAGAGACATTTCGAGCACGGGCAGCGCTCGATACGCCACCGGCTCCGAAAAAAGCGAGTCCTCGACCTAAGCCCAACAAAATACGCACCTTCAAGCGTGCCAAACCCCGTCGAAGCGTTCGCCTTCCTCGAATCAGTCCCATCTTTTTGCTCTTGGTAAGCATTTTCGCGGGCTTAGGCTACATGTTGTATGCCGGGATCGGCGATCCCAACAAATTAACGTTCATTTTTATTCTGACAGGATGGATTCTCTCAGTCTCTTTGCATGAGTTCGGTCATGCCATCGTCGCATATTGGGGTGGTGACGCCAGCGTCGCGCATAAGGGCTATCTGACTTTGGACCCCCTGAAATATACGCATCCATTGATGAGTATTGTCTTCCCGATTATCTTTTTGCTCCTGGGGGGCATTCCTCTGCCCGGGGGAGCAGTGTACATCAATCGCGGCGCTATTCGTAAAACCTGGATGCAAAGCGCGGTTTCGGCGGCCGGACCGCTCATGACGCTCTTGTTTGGCGTCGTGTTGCTCTTACCCTTCCTTTTTGGGCTCGACGAAATGACTTTGCGGACGCATTCATCTTTTTGGGCGGCGCTTGCCCTCCTGGCGTTTTTTCAGATATTTGCATTTGTCCTAAATTTGATTCCCTGGCCAGGGCTGGATGGTTTCGGCATCCTTGAGCCCTGGCTTTCGCCAACCATTTTGCGATATGCGTATATGCTCGGAGGCATGGGTATTTTTCTGTTCTTTCTGTTGTTTGTGTACACCCCATTTGGCTCATGGGTTGGACAGTCGATTTGGCTGATTATGAATGCCCTGAGCTCCGAAGCGGCAACAATGGCCTTTTATGGTTTTGATCAATTCTTCAACTTCTTCAATTTTTGATAACTAGACCGATGGCTCGAGGCATCTTTCGCGGCGGCATCGCCGGTGGCTTGCTGGCGATAGCATTTTCTGTTTTGGGGGTTATCCCTGTGTGCGGTTTTTTCGCTCTGCCTTTACGCGTGCTGGCCTGGGCGTTTGCCGGTTATCTGGCAGGGCGTATTGCCATTCAACATGGCGCCCGGACCGGGGGCGTGGCCGCGGGTATGGCGGCCGGCGTGATCGCGGGATTCATGGATGGCGTCGTCAATATCGCCCTGGCTCCCCTTGCTTTTAAACTGGCCGGTGAACAAATTGAGGGATTGTTGTTGTTGCCGCAACCAATTCTGGATTATTTCCTGTCGATGGGCGTGGACCTTTTACAGCTGAACACCGTAGGCGGCAGTATTTTCTTTGCCGTACTCTTTTGTGGCGGCGCCTGGCTATTTGGCGGGATGGTAGGCATGCTCGGTGGTGGGGTGGCGCAAGCGTTGGCTGACTGAATTTGCCATACTTCTTAAAAAAGAGGCCAAATCATCGGGATGAAAATGGTGGCCAGTATGAGCAACAGGATGTTGAGAGGCGTACCCACTTTTGTGAAGTCGAGGAAGCGATAATTCCCGGTGTTGTAGATCATGGTGTTGGTTTGGTAACCCACCGGGGTCATAAAACTGGCCGACGCGGCAAAGGTGATGGCCATGAGCAAGGGCGTGGGGTTCGCGCCCATCATGTCGGCGGCGGAGATGGCCAGCGGAGCCAGCACGACCGCTGTGGCCTGGTTGGACATGGTCTCTGTGAGCAACATGGAAAGCAAGTAAAACGTTCCAACAATAAGCCATGCCGGGGCTGGGTCCAACAGATAAAGAATGCTTTCACTCAACCATTGCGCCAATCCCGAATTTTCCATGGCGGCTTCTAATGAGAGGATGCCCGCCAACATGACAAGCACGCGTTTATCTAATGCGTGGTAAGCGTCATCCAACGTCAATACCCGGGTGACAATCATCATCAGTGAGCCAGCTAATGCACTCACCACAATAGGCGCACCCAAAATTGCAGCAATCACCACTCCCGCCATGATGGCGAGGGCCCAAAAGGCCTTTGTGCTGCGCACAGCAGGCATAGGGACATCGACCAGGAGCAAAAAGTCGGGATTGTTGCTTAACTTAGCCAGGTTTTTGCGTTCGCCGACCACCAAAAGCATATCCCCAGCCATAATGGGTTCATGCGTAAACTTTCCTATGATGGACATGCCACGGCGCAACATGCCGATGGCGACTACGCCGAATCGCTGGCGGAAGTTCAGCTCCTTAATGGTGAATCCCATGATGGATGCTTGCGGCGCAACAACGACTTCCGCCATCCCCAACTCATCCCCCTTGGAAAGGAATTCCTCGGGCAGTTTATTAAGGGGAACGATTTCTAGCCCCTCAATTTTTTGCAATTCCAACAGCTTGTCCAACGGGCCTCGGACAAGAATGATATCATTGGCGCGAATATGCCTTGAGGCACCCGGCAGCAAAATTGTGCGGCCATCTCGCAGGATATCGAGAAAAGTGATGTCGTAACGCTTGCCAAGATTCAGGTCGCCAAGTTTTTTCCCGATGAGTGGGGAGTTGGGGCGAACTTCAATCTGACTCAAATATTCCCGTATGTGATACTTGTCCAGCAGGTCCGATTCGATGGGACGGTTTGGCAATAGCTTTCGCCCGATGGTGGCCATATAAAGGAGGCCAGCCGCCAGGGTGATGATTCCGAAAGGAGCAAAAGCAAAGAAGCTGAACGGCTCCAATCCTGATTGGGCGGCAATGCTGCTGACCAACAGATTGGTGGAGGTTCCAATCAAGGTTAATGTGCCTCCCAGGATTGCGCCAAACGAAATCGGCATCAACAGCCGTGAGGGCGAGATTTTCATCTCGTTTGCGATGCGTAACGCAATGGGGATAAAGACGGCAACCACAGCAGTGTTAAGAATGAACGCGCTTAAAAGCGCCGTGGTTAACATGAGCAAGACGATAAGTCTGCCTTCGCTTTCGTTGGCCAGGCTCACAATCCGCGTTCCTACAAGTGTTGGCAGATTCGTGCGTTGCAACCCCGCGCTGAGAACAAACATTGCAGCAATGGTTACCGTCGCCGGGTTGGAGAATCCAGACAGGCCCTCTTTGGGTGTAACGATCCCGAGCACCATCAATAACACCATCACGCCCAAGGCAACGAGATCGATGCGAATACGCTCTGTGGCAAAGGCTACCAAGGCTGCAATCAAAATTACGAGAACTGCCAAGCCCTCAATCATGAGATGTTTTCCACCAGGTTAACGTTGAAAAGAAATGGATGAAAGGATTATACTGTATTCCTGGATGAATTCAGAATGTAACTGCTAAGGTCGTTTTCGCTTGAATTAACCTGACAGGTTCCTTTGGCAACGATTCAGAGCCTTGCGCGCTTCGTTGCTGGCTGAAAACCGCACATCCTACCGCCAAGGTTGCGAGAACCTGTCAGGTTTGAGTGAAAGAAGACAACCAACTGGCATACGTTAGCAGTTACTTCAGAATATAGTTTTTATGAAGATGATAGGCAATCTCTACAACGTGCTTTCAGCGGATGGGGACAGGTCCGTCCTCGGCGCAATGAGGCCTGGGTGCGACATCGATCGATCAGTGCGCCGGAAAACCGCCTTAGGTCGGAGCTTCATTTGCCACGCAAAGCAAATCGCGAAGTGAAAATGATTCGTAGGGGATGGCAAATTTCAGAAGATGATGGTTTGCTTGGGTGATCGTGCATCAAACAAGATGACACAGGGGAAGGATCGGGCAATGTGGTGACGCTTTTCTTTATTATGCCACAACATAGCTCAAAAGACTTTTATTATGGCGCCACTTAACATGCTTGTCTAAAGTAATCAAGCATTTGTCTAAATTAGATCTTGCGCCCACCCTGTTCACCCTTGAACTGGAATTTGACTCACATAGAATTCCTGGTGTAAGATACGGACCAACTTAAGAATCACTCCTTTTTTATGGTGCGCCATAAATATGTCTGATCCCATGTCTGAAGCCGCAGAAATGTATTTGCTCCGCATCGCCTTGCTTTCGGCGGGAGATGCGCCAGTGCCAATCTCCCAATTGGCCGAGACCTTGAGCGTATCTCCGATTTCGGCGAATCAAATGTGCCGGAAGTTGGAGAGCAAAGGTTTGGTCGATTATCAACCTTATAAGGGTGTGACATTGACTCTGCAGGGAGAGGCCGTGGCGTTACGCGTCCTGCGAAAGCGCCGGCTGTGGGAGGTGTTTCTGGCAGAGAAGCTAGGCCTGGATCCTCAGACTGCAGAGGACGTGGCCTGTCGTTTCGAGCATGTCACTCCGGAGGATTTGGCCGAAAAATTGGCCGAATTTCTGGGGAATCCCACATTGAGTCCGCAACGCCAGCCCATTCCTCCCAAAATTGGAAGCATGCGTGGAATGCAGGTCATCCGCTCGCTCAGCGCCATTGGCGTGGGCGAACGCGTGCGTGTAACCAACATCGTTGCTGATGAAACGTTGAAAGCTTTTTTGCGCATGCAAGGCATCGCTCCAGGCGCGATTGTCGCCCCTGTGGCGTCCGCTCCGGACAAGGCCATGTTGGTTGAGGTGGGCGGAAAACACGTCTCCCTGGCGGCCGATGTGGCCGGCAAGATCGATGTAACTCCTCTTGACGAGGGAGAGGACATTCCGGAGTCGGAGATGTCTACGCAATCTTTCTTACAACAGACTTCTTGAGGCGGCCATTCGAAGAATGGCTCTTTGGTTTCTCCAAAGCATTGCTGAAATGTTTTGATTGCACAATTCATGGAACCTCTCATTGCAACCAGCGAGAATCTTATGACTATAGCCACAGTTCTTACGACATCCCAGGCACACAATGCACACACGCATCCTTTAAGCGCAACCCGGCGCGGCGAGTGCGTCCGTCTCATTCATATCGATGCGGGACAGCGTCTTGCGCGCCGTCTGGCTGAACTAGGCCTTACTCCTGGCGTGACACTGCAGGTCGTGCACAAGAATGGGGGCCCCATGCTCATTGCGGTGCGCGGCACGCGATTGGCATTAGGACGCGGAGTCACTGATAAGATATTGGTCGCGCCAGTCGAGGAATAACCATGTCTGAACTGACCATCGCCCTGGCTGGGAATCCCAACACCGGTAAAACCACCGTCTTCAACAGCCTCACCAGCTCCAGACAGCATACCGGCAATTGGCCTGGAAAGACGGTCGAGAAAAAGGAAGGGTTCTGGCATCCGGGAGAGGAAACCGTGCGGGTGGTGGATTTGCCCGGCACATATAGTCTCTCCGCGTATTCTGCAGAGGAGGTCATTGCCAGGGATTATATTGTGGAAGCGCGTCCTGACGCCGTGGTCGTGGTCGTTGACGCCACCAATCTGGAGCGGAATCTTTATTTGGCATTGCAGATTCTGGAAATGACACCTGATGTGGTGGTGGCGTTGAATATGATGGATGCGGCCAGAGCGCAAGGTTTGCGTATCGATGTATCGCAACTCTCGGAGCGTTTGGGCGTTCCGGTTGTGCCGCTGGTAGCTCGTACTGGCGAAGGGCTGGATAACCTTACAAAAACAGTGCTGACGGTGGCTCGTCGAAGAGGCTCGCAACAGCATGTGCACTTCACTCCCTGTTTCCGTTATAGTCCCCCTATCGAGCAAGCCATTGCCAGGCTGGAGCGAGCGCTCAATGAGCATTCCGAACTTGCATCCAGGTATCCATTGCGATGGTTGGCGTTGCAGATTTTACAAGAAGCCGATTTCTGCCAGGAGCGGATCGCACCCTTGCCTGGCGGCGACAGTATCTGTGCGGTGGCCGATGAGGCGCGTCAACGTTTGCAACAGCTTTATCGAACCGATATCGACACCCTTATTGCCGAAGAGCGTTACACGTGGATCAATCAGTTGGTACAGGATGTAGTAAGAGGGCGTCCCGATGGCCCAACATGGTCCGATCGGGTTGACACAGTGGTCATGCATCCGATCAGCGGATTGGTGATCTTTTTTGCCATCATGTGGGTGGTGTTCAAGCTTTCGACCGATGTGGCTGCCCCATTCGTGGATTGGATTAATCTTTTCGTCAACGATTATCTGGCTCACTGGACATTGGAATTGCTCGCTTTGATCCACTTAGAAGGAAGCTGGTTTGCCAGTTTGCTGACGGATGGCATTTTGGCAGGCGTGGGAGGCGTGTTGGTTTTCGTGCCCGTCCTCATGTTCCTTTACATGGGCATGGCAGTCATGGAAGACAGCGGTTACATGGCGCGTGCTGCATTTGTGATGGATCGCCATATGCGCCATTTAGGCTTGCATGGCAAGAGTTTCGTGCCTTTGGTGTTGGGGTTTGGATGCAATGTGCCAGCAATTTATGCCACTCGCACACTTGAAAGCCGCACCGATCGCATTCTCACAGGGATGTTGGTGCCATTTATGAGTTGTAGCGCTCGTTTGCCGGTGTATGTCTTAATCGCCAGCATCTTTTTCCCTCGATATCGCACCCCTGCGGTCTTGACCATGTACATTCTGGGCATTTTGGTGGCCTTGCTGGTGGGATTGCTTTTAAGAAAAAGCGTTTTCAACCAAGGCGAAACCAGCCCACTTTTGATCGAGGTTCCCTCCTATCGTCTTCCGACCTTGAAGAATGTATGGATGGAAATGTGGATGCGGACGCGCGCTTTTTTGCATGCCGCGGCCACAATTATCATGACGGTTAGCATCATCATCTGGTTATTCATGGCCATTCCCGTTGATGGCGAGGGCGCTTTTGCAGACACCCCTGTGGATGATAGCGCCTTTGCTCATCTGGCTGGAGCCCTTACCCCGATATTTCGTCCTTTGGGATTCGGCAACTGGCAAAACACCAGTGCGCTGATGAGCGGATTCATCGCCAAAGAGGTTGTCGTAAGCACCCTGGCCCAGGTTTATCACGTGCCGTTGCAGCAAGATGCGCATCCCGAAGAATTAGGATTCTGGGCGGAAGGAAAAGCCGCCATAACCAGCTTGCTTGATGCAACGCTAGATACGTTCAAAGCGATTCCAGGCATTGTAGGCGTCAATCTCTCCCCTGATGAAGGATCGGCGGAGCCTCCCGGTTTAAGCCAGGCAATCCGGCAGGGGTTTGAGAGCACCAGTGGCAAACATGGCGCACTGGCCGCTTTTGTATTCATGATTTTCGTGTTGCTTTACACCCCATGTATGGCAACTGTCGCGGCCATGAAACAAGAGCTTGGCGGCAAATGGACGTTGATCAGCATTGCCACGCAGTTATCCATCGCCTGGATCGTTGCATTCCTCGTATTTCAGGGTGGTAGAGTCCTTCTTTCATGATGTTGAAAGCGATTTTGTACGAACTTCAGACTTCCTCCGGCCCCGTGACCTTGCGTCAACTCAGCCATAAGCTGGGCGTCCAGGAAAGCGCGCTGGAGGGAATGCTCCGATTTTTAGAGCGCAAGGGACAGCTTGTTCGAGATCAGGGACAGGGTGGCGCCCACTCCTTGCGGCTGTGCACCGGGAAAGTCTGCGGATTCCATTGCCCCGGTCCCGAACAGTGCCCCTTGACTTTATCCCACGTATCCACGTCTTACCATACCACCATAAAACGATAAAAATCCTCAAATTCACCACACACAAATCCCACACCATCAAGGAGAGTTAACTATGCTCGCATCTACATTACTTGCCTTACGCGAAGGTCTTGAAGCCGCCTTGATCGTCGGCATCATTATCGGTGCCCTGTATAAAATGAAGCGCGGCCATTTGGTTCCTGCCGTTTGGCTAGGCGTGTTGGCCGCAGGCTTGCTTAGTGTGTTCGTCGCCTTCGCCCTGTATCAGATCGGCGTGTCTCTAGAGGGGCCGTCGGAACAAATCTTTGAGGGCGCGACCATGCTGTTGGCGGCTGGTGTACTGACGTGGATGATCTTCTGGATGCAAGGGCAATCTGCAGGTTTGAAGAGTGCTCTGGAGGCGGAGGTTTCGGCAGCCAGCAGCCGTAAGCCCTTCCTTTCCCTTTTCTTTCTTGCTTTTGTCACCGTCATCCGTGAAGGTGTAGAACTGGGCCTTTTTCTGACGGCCGCGGCCTTCTCAACAGAGAGCTCCCAGGTTTTGCTCGGCGCAGTCCTCGGCCTTGCAGCGGCAGGAATTATGGGATGGCTCCTGTATACTTCCAGTGTGCGTCTCAACCTGAAGCAATTCTTTCGCGTCACCAGCGTGTTGTTGTTGATCTTTGCCGCTGGCTTGGTTGCGCATGGCGTTCACGAGTTGAATGAGGTCGGTTGGATTCCTGCCGTCATCGATCCCATCTGGAATATCAATCATATCCTCGACGAAAAATCAGCCGTAGGTCAAATGTTGAACGCTCTGTTCGGTTACAATGGTAACCCGTCCCTTACCGAGGTTCTGGCATATATCAGTTATGTGGTCGTCATTGTAGCGGCGATGCGCACCACGCCCAGGCCGCGTTTGCAGGAACAGCGGTTGTAAAGGTTTTGGAAGCTGTCTTCCTTTGGCGTGCTCCGAGCCTCATGATATAATGCCCTTCGAACTTTGTTCAGTCTCTTTGTTCAGCCAGCGCAATGATGCGCAATTTCAACCAGACACATTTTCGTCCGCAGAGGTGCGGCTATGGCAGAGGCTCAAAAAGATCAAGCTCAGGCGCCCCCAGAAGACAATCCCATTCTGTTAGCCAAAAAGAGGGCCGCCGAACGGATCAAAGCTCGTTTTCATCACGAGGAAAGGCATAACATGAACGTCGAAAAAGCCACGAAATGGTTCCAGAAAAAGAAGGCCCTGGATAAACAGGGCTTTTCCAAAGAAAAGCAGCTTGAAGAATTGCGACGACGGCTTTTTTATATCGCCCCTCGCTCAACGATCGTGAAATTGATCCAGGAAAAACAGGCGGTCTAACAAAACGGTAGCGTCTTTATAAGTCCGCATGCAAACGCCTCCGAATCACGTTGGAGGCGTTTTTTTCTTTCTCTCCTCCCAGCGTTTCGCGAATTTGGAGCACGATAATTCGCGTGCCAGAACATGCCCCATGGCCCGCAAAAGCGCGGCCTCAGACGCGGTCGGCTTCGTCCTCCGCAACAGCCGATCCACCTTCATGCGTTTAGCTGGCTCCTGGCCCGGCTTGAAAAAGCCCGCCCGCCCCAGAGCTTCCAGAATCATCTCCACACCCGCAGTAAACTCTGCCTCTGTGGCGGGAGGATCTTTCGGGTCGATGGTCACCGGAGGCAGATCCTGGCGTGGGTGAAACACCGCCCGCCGAAGCTCGTATCCCGTCAATAAAACTGCCTGGGCGAGATTTAAGGAAGCATATTCCGGGTTTACCGGGATATAAAGCTGATAATGGCTCCGTTGGACTACCTCATTTGGAAGCCCCCAGTCTTCACGTCCGAAAAGAATGGCGGGAGCGCCGAATTGAGCGTGATCGAGGATGATAGGCGCAAGTTCATCAGGGGGGAGGATTTCTGGTCCCAGGCGTC
>WFTO01000360.1 GCA_015485435.1 Anaerolineae bacterium
CACGTGCACGGCCTTCCTCCAACGAGTCGACTTTGCCGCACATATGCAACAGATGGGCCGACTCGGTCAAAATAAGTTCTGTGAAGTCTGCTGGCCCTTGCCCCTTGAGGGTTGCGATGGCTTCTTTGACCTCCAGCGCATTACCAACGGCTAGCCCCAAAGGTTGATTCATATCGGTCACCCGGGCGGCTACGGTGCGCCCGGCCAATTTCCCAATAGCCACCATCAGCCGAGCCAGTTCGATGGCATCCTCCAACGTTTCCATGAAGGCGCCGTTGCCCGTCTTCACATCCAGCAAGATCACATCCGCGCCCGCGGCAAGTTTTTTCGACATGATAGAGGAAGCGATCAACGCCATGCTAGGGACCGTAGCCGTCACATCGCGGAGGGCGTAGAGTTTTTTGTCGGCCGGAGCCAATTCCGCCGTCTGACCGGCAACCACGATGCCGATTTCAGCCAGTTGCTTTTTGAATTCAGCTTCGGTCAATTCCGCTCGCCAACCGGGAATGGACTCAAGCTTGTCCAGCGTACCGCCAGAAAAGCCCAGGCCTCGCCCCGACATTTTACCAATGGGTTGACCGGCAGCCGATACCAGGGGCGCCAGCGCCAGCGTCACTTTATCGCCCACGCCTCCTGTGGAATGCTTATCCGCCACCGGTTTCACCACGTCGCTAAGATCCAGCATATCTCCCGAATGTGCCATGCTTAGGGTCAAATCGGTCACCTCGCGGTCGGTCATGCCTCGCAACAGCACGGCCATGGCCCACGCCGCGGCCTGATAATCGGGGATATCGTCGCGCGTGTAGCCCTGAATGAAAAAATCGATCTCTTCTGCGGTTAACTCAAGACCATCTCGTTTCTTTGCAATGATATCGACAGCGCGCATGAATGGCAATCTCCTGTGTTGAGAATAACAACGTTCATTCGCCGACATTCAAACCAAAATGATCGACGTTCGGCGAATTGTTGACGAAATTCTGGTGAATTCGAGGCATTCCCTTAAAATGACAGGGCTCATTGCGTTCCGATGCTTTTCGGGCAATGGATTTAGCCATGAATTCCCATGAACCTCGTGTTTGGGCAGAGCAAAAGTATACTGCATCTCTTGAATACGCGTCAATTTGTAGAATCTCTCCCGTTTGCATACAATAGGTGACAATCTTCGTCGGTTTCTTCAAAATGGCGTGGTTCGCTCCTCATACATTCCCACGGTTAGAGCCAGGCCTCAACATCTATACAAGGTAGCCGCCCATGACGGATCCGCTCGAAAAATTACACCGACTCAAAGAAGAGGCTTTACAGGGAGGAGGGGAAAGACGCATCGCCAAACAGCACGCCGCTGGCAAGTTGACTGCGCGAGAACGCATCCACCTGCTTGTGGATGCTGGGAGTTTTCAAGAATTGGGCATGTTTGTGAAACATCAGATCCGCGACTTTGGCATGGAAAAGAAACGTTATCCCGGTGATGCGGTGATCACAGGGTTTGCCACGATAGGTGGCCGGCAGGTCGCCATCTATGCCCAGGATTTCACCGTGTTGGGAGGCACGTTTTCAGAGATGCATGCGCGTAAGATCGTCACACTGCAAGATCTGGCGCTGGAGGCGGGCGTCCCCATCATTGGCTTGATGGATTCTGGCGGGGCCAGAATTCAGGAAGGCATTCGGGGATTGGCGGGCTATGGGGATATGTTCACCCGCAACGTCCTCTCATCCGGCGTCATCCCGCAGCTCTCGGTCATGATGGGGCCTTCCGCTGGAGGATCGGTCTATGCGCCTGCATTGACTGACTTCGTGATTATGGTGAAAAACACCAGCTACATGTTTCTTACGGGTCCCGACGTGGTGCAAGCGGTCACAGGCGAGACCGTCACGCCGGAGGAGTTGGGAGGGGCCATGGTCCATAATGTGCGCAGCGGCGTCGCGCATTTTTTGGCGGAGAATGAGGAACACGCCCTGGAAATGGTGCGCTTGCTCCTGAGCTATCTACCACAAAACAACACCGAAGATCCGCCCCACGCCATCACCAGCGATCCCCCAGATCGACAGGAAGACGCTTTGGCGCACATTGTGCCCGCAGCCGAAGATCAACCTTATGATGTGAAACAGGTCATTCAATCGGTGGTCGATCTTGGCAGTTTCTTCGAGGTGCAGCCCTATTTCGCCCGGAATGCCGTGGTCGGATTCGCTCGAATGGATGGCTATGTCGTGGGCATCGTCGCCAACCAGCCATCCTTTTTGGCTGGGGTGTTGGATATCGACGCCAGCGACAAAATCGCCCACTTCGTACGTGTCTGCGACGCATTCAATATTCCTCTTGTAACATTTGTCGATACGCCTGGCTTTTTGCCCGGGGTCAACCAGGAGCATTATGGGGTCATCCGCCATGGGGCAAAAATCATCTACGCCTATGTCGAGGCCACCGTTCCCAAGATCTCGGTGATCTTGCGCAAGGCCATGGGCGGAGCGTACATCGCTATGAGCTCAAAACAAATGCGTAGCGATATGGCCCTGGCCTGGCCAACCGCCCAGATCGCGGTCATGGGAGCAGAAGGAGCTGTGCGCATCCTTCATCGCAAAGACCTGGCCCAGGCCGAAGACCCCGCCGCACTCGAAGCCGCCTTTGTCGAAGCCTATCGTCAGAAGTTCTTCAATCCCTATATTGCCGCCGAGCTGGGATTCATCGATGACGTCATCGATCCGCGCGAAACCCGTCCTAAACTCATCCGAGCGCTGGCCTTCTTGCGCACCAAGGTACAACAAAATCCACCCAAAAAGCATGGACTGATGCCCGTTTAGATGCCCCTTTGGGCGATCCACAGACATCGCCCCCCATTGAACCCGGGAGCAATAATCCGATGCTCGAAAACCTTGAATTCGGCGCCCTTCTGATGGTGGTTGGCATGAGCATGGTCTTTTTGATTCTGGCCATGCTTTGGGGCGTAATAGCCATCTTTCAACAGATCGATCGCCGCATGTTCGCACGCGAAGCCGCACGGGCACAGCAGGAATCAACGCCCATAGAAACACTCTCGCCCGAACTACTGGCTGCCATCACCATCGCCATTCATCGTTATCGCCAGGAGACTTCTGCATCACAACAGCCCCGGCTGCAGATCCCTAAACGTATGGAGCCCCCTCAGGCGAGATGGGTAGCCGTTGGCCGCTCCTATCAACTTCGCTCCCACGTAATTTCTCGAAAGAGATGAGGGACATCACTTCCGCACACGGCGATGCCGCATGACCTCCACCATTGCCAGCTCCCTACCCTAGATTCTCCACTCCGACCAACCCCTGGATCATGAAACGTTATACCATCATCATCGGCGACAAGACCCACATCATCGGCCTGCAGGAACTAGAGAACCCAAATCGATTTCGAGCGCTTGCGGGCGGCAAAGTCTACGAGATCAAAGTGGTATCGGTGGAAGAGAGTGACGCCGAGATCCCAAGCATTGAGGTCATGGAAGCAGCCAAGGATCAGCCAGCTTTGTCCCACAAAGCGCCAGAGCTGTTGCCGCGCACTCCACAAACCCAACCTCCCGATCTACCCGAACCCGACGCAACCGAAGAGCTCCCCCACGAAGTTCGGGCACCCATGCCAGGCGCCATCCTTGAGGTCAGCGTGACGCCAGGAGCCAGCGTGCAGCGGGGCGATCAACTGTTCGTGCTTGAAGCCATGAAAATGAAGAACCCCATCCGTTCGCCTCGAGATGGCATCGTAGCCGACATTTTCGTTCAGGAAGGCCAAAGCGTCAACTTCGACGATCTCTTGCTGCGTTATCGGGAGGGCTGAGCATGAATGTGTTAACCACGCTTTTCGAAGGCCTGCTCAGCATCACCTGGGGCCAGACATTGATGATCGCCGTAGGCCTGCTGCTGATCTACCTGGCCATCGTTAAAGAATACGAGCCCGTGCTCCTGTTACCTATCGGCGCTGGCGCGATTCTGGCCAATCTGCCCCTTTCGCCACTGGTGGGCGAAGATGGCCTCATGACCATCCTCTACAATGCTGGAGTTGCGAACGAACTCTTTCCTTTGTTGATCTTTGTAGGGATTGGGGCCATGACCGACTTTGGGCCCCTGCTGGAACGGCCACACATGTTGCTTTTAGGCGCCGCTGGCCAGTTTGGCATCTTTGGCACGCTCTTTTTGGCACTATTGCTCGGATTCGACATCAACGAAGCCGCATCCATCGGCATCATTGGCGCGATTGATGGCCCGACCTCCATCTATGTTAGCAACATGCTCGCCCCTCATCTGCTGGGCCCCATCGCCGTGGTGGCTTACAGCTACATGTCGCTGGTCCCCATCATTCAACCTCCCATCATGCGAGCATTGGTCTCGAAAAAAGATCGTCGCATCCGCATGCCATACAGCGAGAATCCAGTCAGCCGCCGCACCCGCATTCTATTCCCAATCATTGTAACCATTGTGGTAGGGCTGTTGGTTCCTATGGCCATTCCCCTAATCGGCATGTTGATGCTCGGGAATTTAATGAAGGAGTCCGGCGTGGTGGAGCGACTGGTAGGCGCCTCATCGAATGAGATCGCCAACGTGGTCACCCTCTTTTTGGGGCTGGCCATCGGCGCCACCATGCAAGCTGAAGTCTTTCTCAAAGTTGACACCTTGCTCATTCTGGTCTTAGGCATTTTCGCGTTCGGGTTGGACACTGCCGCGGGGTTGATGT
>WFTO01000361.1 GCA_015485435.1 Anaerolineae bacterium
GCGCGGGCGCCCCCGCCGTCGGTCTGCTTTGAAAATACGCTTTAGAATACAGATGTCATGGATTGGAATCGATGTACGCAGAGAATAGATGAAACTGCGTTTTGCAGGTAGTAAATCGTGGTTGATAAAACAAATTCCTCGTCTGTTGTCATCTTAAACAAGATTGTTGCGCAGGATTGGTTTCGTATGCGTTTTTCTCGGCATCTCCCTGGAATCTCATCGGGTTTAGTGCTAATGGCTGCTGTGCTTTGGGGAACCATTGGCGTCGTTGCCAAGGGATTGTATCAGTCGCAGGATGTCAGTCCTCTGGTATTGAGCTGGTTTCGGTTGGGCTTTGCGGCGCCGCTATTGGCCGTGCTCAGCTATGTCAACGATGGAGGAGCATTCTGGCGCATTCAAAAAAGCGATCTGGGGTGGTGGATGGGCGCCATATTCAGCATGGCTGGCTATCAGTTTTTGATTTTTGCAGCCGTACAACGCACATCGGTGACCTCGGCCCAATTCCTGGCGATCTGTACAGCGCCCATCCTGGTGGCTCTGACCGCTCCCTTTGTTTTGGGTGAACGCGTTTCTCCACGGGTGTTTATGGCTGGTGCGCTGGCGTTGATTGGAGTTACCGCGGTGATGGGTTTCGGGAATCCTGGCGATCTTGTGCGCAAGGATTATTTGCTGGGAAATGGATTCGCGCTGGCAGCAGCTTCCACCTGGGCCGCCTATGCCATGATTGCGCGACGTCTGGTTTCACGGTATCGGGTGACTCAAATCACCTTTGTGACATTCGTCGGCGCAACGCTCTTTCTGCTGCCCTGGACCGGTTGGAGCCTTCTGCGCCTTTCTCTGACGGTGTGGGGCTGGTTGTGGGCGGGATATTTGGGCGTGGTGGCCACGGCGTTGGCGTACACCCTGTATGTGCTGGGTCTGAAGCACGTGACAGCCACGGTTTCGGTCTTCCTCGCGCTAGCAGAGCCAGCGACCGCGGCTGTATTGGCGGCGATATGCTTCGGCGAGCGCCTTAGCCTGGTTGGCTGGGTGGGGGTTGGGCTGCTGGTCGTTGCTCTGATGGGGCTGGCAAAGGACCGATGATGCCATCCGTTGCATGCTAGAATTCGAGTTCAGGGGGTGCTGTCGGTTGATTAGCAATCAGCACGGTGTGGATGGGATAGGGAATAGCAATGCCTTCCCTGTCAAAGGCGGATTTAATGGCCCGTACACCCACGTCCTTCGCTGTGAAGATATCGCTTTCGGAGGT
Source organism: Anaerolineae bacterium (assembly GCA_015485435.1). GTDB lineage: Bacteria > Chloroflexota > Anaerolineae > J102 > J102 > M2005. The sequence continues at coordinate 1,250 of WFTO01000361.1, forward strand.
GCTAAACCAGTAGCGAATGGAGAACACAATGGCGCTGTCACCAAATTGATGGAAAAAGAGGATGGGCTCGGGCTCGTCGAGCAGGCCGGGAACTGCATGAATGGCTTCAATGGCAACGCGCGTGACCTTTTCCAGATCACTATCGTAGGCCACGCCTATGGTTAATTCCACGCGTCGACGGTTGGTTCTGGTGAAGTTGCGAATGGTGCTGGTGAACACATCGCCGTTGGGAATGAGCACCTTCACCCCATCAGGAGAAAGCAGCTCTGTCGCCCGAAGTTGGATATCGGTCACAGTACCCTCATACCCTGCGACTTCGATGTAATCTCCAAAGTTGAAGGGCTCTTGCAGCATCAATAACGCCCCGGCCGTGAAGTTTTTGCTGATATCCTGCAAGGCGAAGCCGATAATCAACCCGGCAATGCCCATGCCCGCAAAAAAGGCTGTGACGTTGAAGCCGACGACGCTCAGCGACCAAATGATCCCGCCGATCCAAATCGACCATTTGACGATGCGGGATAAAGAGCGGGTGAGCTCTTCTTTGAACGAGCGCCCCTTTAACGTGCGGTAGAGTTGCTTGCTGACGAAGGAGGATAGAAAGCCTGTGGCGACGAGGATGACCACGGCCGCGATTACCTTCGGAAGATAGTCGATGAGCAGTTGCACAAGCTGGGAAAACAATGTAGGCCAATCCATCTAAGCACTTCCTGAGGATGGGATGAGAAGGATGATTAGGAGCATGCACCTCGATATTGTCATATGAGTTTGCCTCTTTTGCAACTTGCAATTCTTATATGTTTATGAGAGCCTTGTAGGCGTATGGTCTAACCAAGCAAACAAAATATCTGCAACTTCTTCTACTCGTGGAAAGATGAGGATTTGCCATGTCTGATGTACTTCCTTATCGTATGCCTTCCCAAGGGGAAGCCCGAACTTCCTTATTTCAAAAGATGAAGGATGCCCGCCAGCATGACGCCCGTTGGCGCGAGGGGCGCGTGTTTAGTTTGGTGTTTTATGCGGGCGAGGATGTCTATGAAGTGGCGAAAGAAGCCTATGGCATGTATTTTTCGGAAAATGCCTTGAATCCCACCGCATTTCCAAGTTTGCGTAAGTTTGAAAGTGAAGTGGTGGCCATGACCGCGAGCTTGTTAGGGGGCGATGCCAACGTCGTGGGCAATATGACGTCGGGCGGCACAGAGAGTCTGTTGATGACCATGTTAACAGCCCGAGAATGGGCCCGCGCTCATCGCCCTCACATCAGCCTGCCCGAGGTCGTACTGCCTTCTAGTGCACATCCTGCATTTGACAAAGCGGCCCATTACTTTGGCTTGAAATTGGTGCGCACCCCAGTGCGAGCGGATTTCCGAGCGGATGTCGAGGCCATGGCGCAAGCGATCACGCCGAATACAGTCATGCTGGTGGGATCCGCGCCATCTTATCCTCAAGGCGTTGTGGATCCCATCGCGGATATCGCGGCGCTAGCCCGGGCGCATGACTTGCTTTGCCATGTGGACGCCTGTGTTGGCGGGATGATGCTTCCTTTTGTCGAACGATTGGGGTTTCCAGTGCCGCCATGGGACTTTCGCGTGCCCGGCGTCACCTCCATCTCTGTGGACCTCCACAAATATGGCTATACGCCCAAGGGGGCGTCGGTGATTTTATATCGGCATAAAGATCTACGGCGGCATCAACTTTTTGCCACCACCGATTGGTCCGGTGGGATTTATGCATCGCCGACGATGGCGGGCACCCGCCCCGGGGGCGTCATCGCCGCGGCCTGGGCGGTCATGCATTACCTGGGCGAAGAGGGGTATACGCGCATCGCCAGGGAGGTCATGAACACCCGCGAGGCCATCCAACGGGGCGTCGAAGCCATTCCTGGCTTGAAAATCTTGAGCAATCCCGAGATGAGTGTCCTCGCCATCGCCTCCGACGATCTGGATATCTATCTGGTTGCGGATGAGATGAGCGTGCGCGGCTGGCAGTTGGATCGACAACAGCTTCCTCCATGCTTGCATCTTACCCTGCATTATGGACACCGCGAGATTGTGGATGATTTTTTGCGAGATCTGACGGCCAGCGTTGCAGCGGTGCGGCGGCCTTCGCCTCGGCGACTGTTCTACACCCTGCTGATGACTGTGACCCGTTTTTTGGCCATGATCCTTCCTGAACCTTGGCTACGCTGGCTGACACAACAGTCATCCCATTTCTTGGGCGGTGGAGATGGACTTCCCCAACGTTCCGCACCCATGTATGGCATGATGGGGTCGTTGCCTAATCGAGGCGATGTCAAAGAATTGGTGCTGGACCTTGTCGAGAGTTTTACCGATCCCAAACAGTCCAACGGTAGGGTTGTCCGCGCTGATACCGATGAAAATCCATTGCGTCCAACCCATTCCCAGATGCGGCGGGATCGTCAGTAGCAACCAACGACGAATCGCAGATTCGCCTCTGCATAAGCAGAACTCCATATTCACATAAAATACGGTGCGATGGTCACCGAGTTGTTGACGTCGCCCCGCGTCGGCCCCCTGCAGCCCCTCTATTTAGTCCATCTGACTCATTGAACAACGGTCATCATGTTAATACGCATTACGATCGGTAAAAATGCGTACAAATGTCAATAATGTAATTTTGAAGTCCAACCACAGAGACCAGTTTTCGATGTACCACAAATCATACTTCGTTCGCTCGACAATGCTGGTGTCCCCGCGCAGACCATTGATCTGCGCCCATCCAGTCATCCCCGCCTTTTCTCGGTGTCGTTCCATGTAGCGCGGGATGTATTGTCGGAATTGTTCCACATAAACAGGGCGTTCTGGACGAGGCCCAACGACGCTCATATCTCCTCGGATGACGTTGATGAGCTGAGGAAGTTCATCGACCGATAGCTTGCGCAAGATAGCGCCAATGCGAGTCTTTCGCGGATCGTCGGGTGTCGTCCATCCAGGACCGCGGGCTTCGGCGTCGGTGCGCATCGAACGGAATTTAATCATGGGGAAGGGACGCGCATCCAATCCCATGCGTTCCTGGATATAAAACACCGGGCCGGGCGACTCCAACTTGATCAGCAATGCAATAAATAGCATAAAGGGCGAAAGCACAATCAGTGCTGGAATGGCTACAGCCAGATCGTAAGCCCGTTTCAATGACAGTTTCCAACCCCGAAGAGCGACATCGCGCACCGATAATAGGGGCAACCCAGCCAGGTCGCTCACGGTGACCTCCGTCGCCATAATCTGGAACACATCGGGGAAGACCTTGATGCTGACTTTTTCACGTTCGCAAAGTGAAATAATGCGCACCAGCTCGCGATGTGAAGCTTCGGGCAGGCCGATGACGACCTCATCAATGGCGTATTTTTCGATGACTTCAGGGATGTCTGCAGGACGCCCCAGGCGTGGCACATCCGCAACCCGGATCTCATCCCCATTGGCCTCAATATAACCTACGACTTCATGCCCGGCGTCATGCGTTCCTTGCAGCTTCTGAATGAGCATGCGACCGATATCGCCGCTGCCAACGACCAGCACTTTTTGGCGTCCAATGCCTCGTCGTTGCAAAAGGTGGATGAAGAAGTTATAAAACCATCGTCCCAACGTCACGAACACCACGCCCAAACCCCAGC
>WFTO01000362.1 GCA_015485435.1 Anaerolineae bacterium
CGTTAATTGAATCCGTGAATGATCAGTTGAAAAACATCTCGCAAATCGAACACACTCGCCATCGCAGTGTGACCAATTTCTTCGTCAACCTTTTCGCAGGCTTGGTCTCTTACTCGTTGCGTCCGAAAAAGCCATCACTCAATCTTTTCAATCACAAAGAAATGCTTCCGGTCGTTCTGTAACTCCGAATTCACGTTAGAATTGTAAAACCCGCTGACTCTCTTCCGTATCAAGCCAATCCGTGGGATAGGGCGTTGTGGAAAATGCCGATGGTGGCAACCTGCCCACGCCCACAAAGCATCTAAAATCATCGCCGCTATATCGCCGTAGAGAAATTGATTTCGCGACCCACCACCTATATTCCACACCTTCCCCCAAACCTCTTCGCATTCCAAGGCGTTGACAATGGCAAGCGCCACATCATCCCGATAAACAAACTCAATGCGGTTGTCAACAGGAACATCAAACATCCCAGGATCCACAATCAGTTACAGGGGCATCGAAGCGCCCAGCCGAAAAATCGTCCAGGTTTGCCTTGATCGTTGCACCAACGCTTCGACACGCACCTTATGGCGAGAATAATGATCTACTGGCGCAAAAGGGTCCGAAACTTTACGGGGAGGAGGAAGATGTTGCGTAAGGCCATACACGTGCAATGATGACGTAAACAGCAACTTGGCTTCTGGAGCATGGTTCGTCATCGCTTCGAGGAGGTTTTGGGAGCCTTCGACGTTGATGGCATACGCCCATGCCGGATTAGATTCACTCTCCATGCCCGTTACAGACAACTTTGGAATCACGAATGCCAGATGGATGACAACACCCATGCCCTGCACTGCGGTTTGAACATCCTCCTGATGGCGCAAATCTCCCCATACAATCTCAATCCGATGCCGCCATCGTCGTGCCATCCGCTGGTTCCGTCTGGTAGGGATATCGAAACAACGCACAGCGTACCCGCGCTGAACCAGGGCCCGTAACGTTGCTTCTCCAATATTGCCAAAAGCGCCGATGAGTAATACTCTCTGCGAGGTCATAAGTGGGCTCCTTTTTCCAGATGTGACCTACTGCGCTCGCTCTTTCGTAAGTTGCGCACGCGCTCCCATGCTTCAACAGAATGAAGCACGCCAGAGAAACGCGGCGGTTGTGTATTGTTCATAATAAAAATGCTCCCAAATTTAGATTTGTGACTTCCGCAGATCCAATGCTTAACGCGCTCAGCATTTCCAAAGGTGACGTTTTTCGGAAGGATGATGTAGCATACGACCGTAACGGAACCCGATTTTGATTCATATAATATCACATTTCAAAAGATAGTGCATTAGAATAAAGTTGTCGTGCGTGCTATAATGATGGTATGAACACAGCCGACAAGCGCACTGTACGCACAAGAAAGAAATTAACGAAGGCTTTAATTGAACTTCTCCTGAAACAGGATTATGAATCGATCTCTATTCGACACATCACTCAACAAGCCAACGTCGGATATGCGACATTTTTCCGCCATTACACAAGCAAGGACGACCTGCTTGCCGAGGCCTTTCGCGAATCCGTAGCACAGCTCGACATGTTGCTTCAAACTGTTGGAACATCCGGTTCGCCGGAAGAAGAGGGAAAGCTGATCTTCGAGCATGTGGCGGCAAACAGCGAACTCTATCACGTTTTTCTACAAGGTGAAGGCACCCAGGGACTTATTGATCAATCGATGCGCGAAGGTGTGAAAGAGCTCGTCTTGAAATTTGCGCGTTACACCCCTCCGATTCCGGCAGCTATCTTGGCGAATCATATGGTTTCGGCCATTATCGCCCTGATTAAATGGTGGCTGCACAACGAGATGCCCTTTCCACCAGATCGAATGGGAAAAATTTATGCAGAACTGATTGTTGACCCTGTCGAACGATTGGTTCACACCCCCAAATAACCCATTTCTCCGCCATGAAAAATGCTTTACATCACGATTTTTCATGGCTTTCTTTTTTACGCCCATATCGCATATAATACCCCTATCCCTTTCGGATGCCCATCCTATTCCACATTTACCGAGGTGCACCATGCTAGAAACCCTGGCCCCAAACACCAAGCTCGAAGAGTATCCTCTTGAACTCACTGGATTACAAGACCCAATCCATATGTGGCATCGGTTGATCGCTTATTTGGGATTGGACGATGAACAGGTGATTGTAGCAATGCGCCGCACGTCGGAAACGCTATTACGCGACGCGGCCGAGTTTGTCGTAGGGGCCTATGACTATCTGGCATCCTTCGACGAGACCGCATCCATTCTCGGTTGGGAGCAAGAGATGGACGAAGAGCATCTCGAAGAGCGCAGACAATTCTTTGCAACCTGGATGGCTCGAGCGATTGGCGTTGATCTGAGTGAAGAATTCGCAGATTACCTCTTCCGCGCCGGTATTCTGCATGCAGGACATGGCCCTCGCGGCATCCATACGCCACCGCAATGGGTTATGGGCGCGGTGTCGATGGTTCAGGCGCATTTCGCCGAACGTATTCTTCATTATGGGCACGACCGGGAGCTGGCCGCCCAGGCCATTGGCGGATGGAACAAATACCTGATGTTGCAAAATTACCAAATGCTGGCGGGTTACAACGTAGCCACAGCCTTGGATGAGGGACCGATTACGGTCACGGCTAAACTTTATGGCAAACTGCAAGCTATTGCTGGTCTGGAAGAACAAACCATCCATGCGCACAACGACGACACCCTTGCCGACGTGCTTCGAAAATTTTTCAACTATCATCCTGCGCTTCGCGAAGAATTTTTCGAAGTGAAATGGCGAACGCCAGAAGATGATGTCGAAGCCACATGGGCGACAGACTTCGAAAAGGTCTATACGCCTCGCCAAGGACCTTATTGGCGTATTCTATTGAACGGTAAAGAAATTCGCTATCACGGCGGCCTCGAGCAGCCGATTCATCATGGCGATATGATTGCCTTCTTCCCGCCTGGCCGGTAACGCCGGACCTCAAATGGGTTGGATGCAGCATTGACGCACTCCGCCGATTGCACGCTACGAAAAGCGCGCTGCGACTGCCGCACGCGCTCTTTCTTTGGCCGAAATCAACCACACCCGCCCAATCTATCACTCACTAAACACCATTATTCTCTCTTTTGATGTTGATCATGACCCAACGTTTTTTTCGAAAATACGCGTTTCTTTCCATTTTGATTCTGGTTTTAGCCGGATCAACAGGATCGCTGCTCCGCTTTGCCCTGGTCTATGGCATGCCATCCGGTTGGGGGGAGATACGGCATGTCATTCATGCCCATAGCCATACTATGTTCGGCTGGACGATCCTCGCCTTAATGGCGCTGATCTGGCATCAACTGCCACAAATCACAGGAAGACCGCTTCCTCGCGGCGTCAAGTGGCAAATGGCCGCTACCTTTTTCTTTTCGTTGCTGCAACTGCCCGCCTTCTGGCCAAATGGTTATGGCGTGACCGAAATCGGTTCCGCCAGAATGCCGCTGGGCGCCATCAGCGCCGGGTTCGCCGGACTGACCTGGTTCTGGTTTATGGGGCTTTACGCCTTGGCTGTGCGCGGCGTCAAGAATCACTCATTGGTGCTGAGACTTTGGAACGGGGCCGTGATTTTACTGTTTATCGCCAGCCTGGGAGCAATGGCCGAACCGGTTCTGTTGTTGATGAAGATCGATAGTCCTTTTATCAAACATTTATTCCTGCACCTCTTCTTGGACCTTTTCACCACGGGATGGCTATTGCTGGCCCTGTTCGGCGCCCTGTGGTCGTTGTGGGATCAAGAACCCTCTGCATGGCTGCCAACGGGCCTGATGGCCATTTTTATCTTTCCCACCTTTTTGTTAGGAATGCCTCCTGACTTGCTTCCTCCAGCCCTTTACTGGGTGTCGGCAATCGCCAATGTCATCGTCGCCATCTTTATCGCTATCCACCTTCGACAATTCATCCTCCACAGAAGAGGCTTGCCTTTACTGGTCAAATTTGGCTTCCTCGGTCTGGTCGTGCAAATTGGCGCTGCATGGATGTTGCTTATTCCAAGTGTTTGGCGCTGGGGCATCGGAGCGCTTCGGATTTTTTATCTGCACAACATGCTTTTGTTGTGGACATCAAGCGTCCTGTTGGGGCTGCTTCTGTTACGTTTTGGCTCTCAAAGCGCGTTGTGGCGCCGGTGGATAGAACGATTTTGGATTCTGGGAGTCAGTCTCATGTGGCTGTCCCTTCTTGCCAGCGGAGTTTCTCCCTGGCTGCCTATCTCAGGAAGATTCTTTATGATCTTGGCCGCTTGGGCCAGTGTCATCATTGTATTTGCGGCCATGCTAGCCTTGCGACCTTTCCTACCTTTTCGCTCCAGTCATGAAGACCCCCTTAACTAAAGACTTTTTGAATTCGGCAGCACCCTCCCTGGCGTATGCTATAATACCTCTATGCCCTCATTAATCAAACAACTTACTTACCCAAAACATACTCACGCTTCCGACGCCCCGGCGCTTGACGTCCGGGAGTTGGTTGTGCAATATCATGATGTCCTGGCCTTAGACCACGTTTCCTTTCACATGCATCCTCGGGATCGGGTCGCAATTGTTGGGCCCAACGGCGCGGGCAAAAGCACTCTGCTCAAAGCCATCAGTGGCATCATACGTCCAACCGCGGGTGAAATTTACATCTTTGGGGAACCGCCAGGCGGCCATATTTGCATCGCCTATGTTCCACAACGCAGCCAGATTGATTGGAGTTTTCCTGCCACGGTGGCGGACGTCGTCATGATGGGCCGTAGTGGTAAGATCGGACTCTTTCGTTGGCCAACCAAACAGGACTGGGAGATCGTCAAACACGCGCTTTCACAGGTAAACATGCTCGATCTGGCAGACCGTCAGATCGGAGAACTTTCTGGAGGGCAACAACAACGGGTGTTTCTGGCGCGGGCGCTGGCGCAAGAAGCGCAACTTTTATTGTTGGATGAACCCTTTACCGGATTAGACGCCCCCAGTCAACAGGCCATCCTCGACATCCTGGATTTATTGCGAGAACAAGGGGTGACCACATTGGTTTCAACGCATGATCTTGACCTGGCCGCGCAACATTTCGAAAAAATCATGCTTTTAAATCGGCAGGTGATTGCGTTTGGCGACCCAGATCAGGTTTTCACCACAGAAAATCTTCTCAAAACGTATGGGGGCCATGTGCACTCTCTCACATTCAACGACAAAACGCCAGAGGAACTCATACTGGCAGACACCTGCTGTGAAGGCCCCGATGCCCGTCGGTGGAAAAGATAAACCATGAGCGCACCTATTCTCCCCGTTATTCCCCAAAACCCAGTCATTATCATCCACTACCATGAGATCGGCCTGAAGGGGGGAAATCAAGCATATTTTGAAAATATTCTCAAAAGGAATATTGCGCAACGGTTAGGCGACATGCCAGGCGCTCGCGTCCGCCACATGCGCAACCGGTTGGTGATCCGCGGATTGCGTCAAGGGGATGCCACGCTGGCCATCGAACGTTTGCAACACGTGTTCGGCATCGTCAACATGAGCATCGGCACGGAGGTGGACGCCGAACTCGACGCCATGAAGCAAGCGGCGCAAGACTTGGTGCAAGGATTAACATTTCAATCCTTCGCTATCCGTCCCAAAAGGGCGGAAAAGCGCTATCCCTTCACTTCGCAGGATATCGGGCGGGAGGTAGGTTCCGCTGTGTGGCAGGTTTCTCACGCCCAGGTGGACCTTACCCATCCGGAATTGGAAGTGTTTGTCGAGGTGGTTCAGGGCAAAGCATACATCTTTGCCGAAAAAATCCCTGGACCAGGCGGGCTCCCCGTTAGCTCTAGTGGACGTGGCGTGGTCTTATTTAGTGTGGGCTTCGACGCCCCTGTCGCGGCCTGGCGCATGATGAAACGCGGGCTGTCGCTTCATTTGGTTCATTTCCATGGCCAACCGCAAACCGATGACGCTAGCGTCCGTAAAGCCCGGGCATTGGCAAAAATTCTGGCCGAATGGCACGGACGCATCAAACTCACTCTCGTTGCATTCTCACAAGCTCAGGAGATCATCTCCGTGGCCTGTCCTGAGCGGTACCGAACTATCCTCTATCGGCGCATGATGATGCGAGTCGCCAGCAAGTTGGCCTGGAAGCATCGGTGCCGGGCGCTCATCACGGGTGAATCCTTGGGGCAAGTCGCCAGTCAGACCTTACCCAATTTAGCAGCAATCGAAGATGCCTCCTCCTTTCCCGTGCTTCGCCCACTTATTGCCTTCGATAAGCAAGAGATACTTCAAGAAGCGCAACGGATCGGCACTTACGATATCAGTATTTTGCCCCACGATGAAGCCTGCACGCTATTTCAGCCGCGACGCGTCGAAACAGCAGCAAAAATCGAAGACGTCCGCATCGCCGAAGAGGAATTGGACATCCCGTGGATGTTGGAACAGCTGCTTGCAGATGCTGTCACCGAAGTCATCCATCCCGACTGGTGGGTCGATGGCGTTAGCCAACGACAATGACAAGCTGCAGGGGCATCGTCGTTGGCTGGATACTCACAGCCAGCTGAGTATCTCACGATATGCCTCGAGCTGTTCCTGCAAAACCATCGCGTCGCTCGCTCCTGCAGCCAAGGCCCTTTCGGCCTCTGCAATACGTTGTTTCATCGCCCTTGCCAACAGCCACCGCTCCGCCATGCGCTTCCACTGCGGATGATACTTTTCGAAAAAGCGCAATCGTGATCGCCAAAGCGCCACGGTCATAGCCCGCCGGAACTGACGAGAGCTTTGCCCTTCGTAATGCGTCACCCGGGCCGAGGGAACACAATACAGTGGCCACCCTTTCTGGTGCAATCGCATCTGCCAATCGACTTCTTCCGCATACATAAAATAGCCCTCATCCAAAAGGCCAATCTCATCAATGGCTTCGGAGCGCACCATGAGCGCGGCCCCCAATGCAAAATCAATCGCAAATGGCTTCTGGCTCTCATAAAAATGTCGGGGATAACGTCCGTTCAAACGCGTTTCCATCAGACGAGGTATGGGGTGTAAATCCAACCACAATTGCAGAATCCCAGGAAAACGAAAGGCGCTATGCTGGAAGCGGCCATCACCATAGTTCAACCGCGGACAACAGCCACCCGCATTCGGATTGCGTTGTAAAAATCCGGTGAGTTCGGCCAGAGCGCCCGGCTGCAACTCTGTGTCAGGATTTAACAAAAACACTGCTTGTGGACGCTCGATCGCTTCCTCGCTTGCTTCCCGTGAAGCGCCCCCAAAGCCCAGCAATCTCATCCCCAGATTGTTGCCGCGGGCAAATCCCAAATTCTCTTCACTGGCGATGAGATGCACCAATGGGAATTCATCCGCCACCATGGCGGCGCTATTGTCCGCCGACGCATTATCCACCACGACGACTTCGACACGTAACCCTGACGTCCGCGCGACGTCTTCATAGACCGACTGCAAGCAGGCGCGCAACAGATCGCGCACATTGTAACTGACAATCAAAATAGCCACATACATACGCTTATTTTACCAAGGGTGCTTCTTTCCTTCCC
>WFTO01000363.1 GCA_015485435.1 Anaerolineae bacterium
CCTCGTTGCTGGGCCGAGCGCGCATCCTCCATGCATCCACCTTCGCCCTGTCAAGTCGGTCCGCGCGAGAAGCCATTGCGTATGCATTTCGTTGGGCGCATGAGCGGCGGAAGATCATCTCGCTGGACCCCAATTATAGTCCACAGCTGTGGCCCGATCGCGCCCAGGCGCTGAAAGTGTTACGTTCGTTGTACCCCTACGTCACCATTACAAAACCTTCGATGGATGACGCCTATCGTCTTTTTGGACAAAAACGGTCTCCAGAGACCTATGTGCAGTATTTTCACGACCTTGGTGCGAGCACCGTGGTCCTTTCGATGGCCTCAGATGGTGTGTTACTGTCCACGCCGGGACAATCCCCCGTGCACATCCCCGCTCGTCCCCTTGCTGTCGTCGACGCCACGGGCGCTGGTGATGCGTTTTGGGCGGGTTTTTTGCTGGCCCTGTTGGACGGATTGGACTTATCTGAATGCGCTCGTGTGGGGCAAAGCGTTGCCGAAATGAAATTGCAGCAAGTGGGGCCCTTGCATCAGACCATTGATCGTCAGCAAATTTATGAGCAGATCGGGAAATAGCCGAAATTTTTTGTGTAAACCCGAGGAAAAGAAAAACACGAAGATGCGAAGGAACATAAGGGCGAGAGGCGGAAAGGGGAAGGGACAACCTTCGCATCTTCGTGGCCAGGATGTACACCGCTATCGGTTACACGTTGAAGGGCAGACCATTAACCTCGCAACAGATGCTCAACCACGGCGCGCTCCCGTAGAAGCTCCTCGCCCGTGATGCGCATCTTTTCTGCGATCTCGTCATTGATCTCGAGTCCTTCCACGATCTGCCATGTGCCATCCCCAGGATGGGTGACCGGGACGGAATACATGACGCCTTCAGGAATACCGTAATGGGAGCCGTCGCTGTACACGGCCAGGGAGACCCAATCCCCTTTGGGGGTGCCCAGGGCCCAGTCGTGGACGGCGTTGATGGCTGCGTTGGCCGCAGAGGCTGCTGACGATGCGCCGCGGGCCTGGATAATGGCGCTGCCGCGTTTGGCCACCGTGGGGATGAATTCCTTCTTGTACCAGCGTTTGCCAACGGCGTTGATGGCCTTTTTGCGACCAATGCGGGCATGGTAGATGTCGGGGACCATGGTGCTGGAGTGGTTGCCCCAAATGATCATGCGCTTGACATCGCTGACATTCACCCCGACTTTCTTGGCCAGCTGATTGATGGCCCGATTATGATCGAGGCGGGTCATGGCGGCGAAACGATCCTTGGGGACGTCTGGGGCGTTGCTGGCGCAGATGAGGGCGTTGGTGTTGGCCGGATTGCCTACAACCAATGCACGGAAGTCGTCTGCAGCCACCTCGTTAATCGCCTTCCCTTGTTCAACAAAGATGGGCCCATTGCGGTCGATGAGGTCAGCACGTTCCATACCTGCTTTGCGAGGAAAGGCCCCTACCAGAAAGGCCCAGTTCGCACCATCGAACGCCACTTTCGGATCGTCCGTAGGGATCATGCCATGAAGCAGAGGGAACGCACAATCTTCCAGCTCCATGATAGTCCCTTCCAGCGCCTTCATGGCCGGAGTAATCTCCAGCATCTTCAGAATGATGGGTTGCTTCGGACCAAAGACATCGCCATTGGCAATGCGGAAGAGCAGGCTGTAGCCAATTTGGCCAGCTGCACCGGTGACGGTTACAACAATGGGTTCTTTTGTCATTTTCTACGCTCCATTGCGTGAAGTGAAGTGGGTTTTAGATAATTTTCGCACAAAACGCCGGAAGACCGACGTTTGGTTGGCGATATCACGAGGAAGACGCCAAGCTAGGGGTCGGGGAAGGGAGCCCCGTATTGCGTTGTTCGGCGGGAAGTTCCCGACCATCTGCGGCCAACACTGGCGCCAGGGCCTGGATGGCCACTTCCAGCATATCCAGTGTGGGTTCTCGCGTTGTGAGTTTTTGCATGGCCAGGCCCGGCCAGATGACAAGCCTCATCAGCACATGATTTTGATAGCGCGTGCTGAAGCGAAGCACTTCGTAAGAGATGCCTGCCACTACAGGAATCAAAATCAGGCGTGATAGCAGTCGCAACCACCACAGGTCAAATTGCAAGGGGATAAACAGCAAGATACTGATAAGCACCACAAAGAGGAGGAAGCTCGTTCCACATCGGGTGTGACGCGTGGAGTATTTGGCCACGCGCTCAGGCGTCATGACTTCGCCAGCTTCGTAGGCGTTGATGGTTTTATGCTCAGCGCCATGGTACATAAAAGACCCGCCTGATGTCTTCACTGAGGGCAATAAGCGCCAAATAGACGATGAACAGGAACAGACGGAAGAGCCCTTCCAACATGGCGCTTACGGTTTTAGAAAGCCCCAAAAGGCTTTCGCTGAGGTGCGCAACGCCAGTAGGCAGCAGGAAGAACAACGCCGTGCCCAAGATCAATGATAAGGCTACGGTGCCCCAGGCTACGGGACCGCTGAAACCCTGGGCTTCGTCTTCATCCGCGCCCACAGCAACATCTGCTGACCACATCAATGCTTTTGTGCCCAGGACCAGAGCGTCCCACAAGAGCACCAAACCTCGTAGGAAAGGAAGTCGGCTCCACCGACTACGATAGATGCGTTCCGGAAGCGGTTCTTCGTGGATGACAATATCGCCGTCGGGGTTGCGAACGGCGATGGCAACGCGGCGCTGTCCGCGCATCATCACGCCTTCGATGACGGCCTGACCGCCGTAGTAAAATTCACTCATTGGACAATAATTTTTTCCTGAAAAAACGATTTACCCCGATCCTAACACCATCAAGAGCAAGATGCAAGCTGAAGTTGGTTTTTTCGGGGGTTTTGGCAGAATAATTTGTGATAACTCAGGCTTCCGAACACCATTTTACGCCGGTTGAGTCGGAGCAGATTCGGTCGGGGGCGCTGTTTTCAGGCTTCTGGATGTTCAGAGGCGTCCTTCGATGCTGTTTCATCAGGCTCATTGGCAAAGGGATTCTCAGGTTCTTCTTCCGTTAGCATGATGAGTTCGCCGTGCAAATAGCCGCCTTCGTCGAGCAAAAATGAAGCCACGCGAATGACGCCCCACATCCGACCACCCTCCAAAAGCTCCACGCGTAGGGCTCTGAGATTGCCCTTGTAAGCGCCTGAGACTGAAACGGTTTTGGCCTGGATGTCGGCTTGCACGCGCGCGTTGGGGCCGATAATCACATTTCCTAGGGTTTCGATGCGTCCACCTTCCATGACGCCATCAATTCGGACGGACGCTTCGCTGCGGATTTCTCCGGAAATGGTTGCGGTTTCGCCGATGGTAACGTCGATGCGGTCGGGTTCCGGACGTTGATCACGTTTGAACATAGGAACACTCCAATCGAGAGAGCTGGTAGGGCCAGACAGGGCCCTCCATTGTACCCCAGATCATCCCTGGTGGGCCATTAAGGGCGACATGGATTCACCGCTATGGATGCGATAAATGGCGTCTGCTAGCAAGGGGGCGATGGAAAGGATTTCCAGTTTGGGGTGATGTTTTTCTTGGGGAACGTGGATGGTATTGGTCACAACCAGTTTTTTGATGAAGGGTGCATCGAGGCGCTCCAGAGCGCTAGGCAACAGCACGGGATGGGTGATGGTCATGATGATTTCTGGACGGGCGCCTGCATCGACCAGGCTCTCAACCTGGGTGAGCACACTTCCCCCTGCGATAATGTCATCAAAAATGATGGGCGTTTTATCCTCGATATCGCCGACGATGGCGGTGGTTTCGGTGGTTGAAAAGCTTGTGCGGCGTTTGTGCATCAGTACCAACGGCAGGTCCAACAACCTGGCGAAACGACCAGCCAACTTGGCTCGCCCCACATCCGGAGCGACAACGACCGGGTCCACCAGATCGAGTTGTTGGATGTATCTAGCGAAAACCGTCATCGCCGAGAGAGGATCGACGGGGATAGTGAAGAATCCTTGAGTGGCTTCGGAATGGATGTCGACATAAATCACTCGGGAGGCGCCAATGGTTTCGAGCATGGTGGCGACAACCCGGGCGCTTATGGGTTCGCGCCCACGCGCCATCCGTTCCTGGCGAGCGTAAGGGAAGTAAGGTATGACAACGTTGATGTCATGGGCTGATGCGCGTCGGAGGGCGTCGATGTATAGAATCAGCTCCATCAAGTTATCGTTGACCGGCTCCGAGCAGGGTTGGATGATGAAGACATCATCCCCACGAACCAACTCGTCGATTAAAATATGAATCTCAGAATCGGGCAATCTCCGGATCGCGCTCCGTCCTAACGGGCGATTGAGGAGATTGGCCACCTCTTCCGCCAGCTGGGGATTGGCATTGCCGCTGAAAATACGAAGGGTGTGAAGGTTTCGAGACATGAGTCGATGGTGGGGGAGTGTTCGGGGACTGGCTCTTCTATTATACGGGAGCCAAGGCGTTGGCCCAATTTTCAAAGATGCTATGTCGCGGTATAATGCCAATATGGATGCTTCGAAACTTTCAAAACTTGAATGGCTTTGTTTTGATTTAGACAACACACTCTACCCATTGAACAATGGTTTATGGGAGGTGATCGATCAGCGGATTCAGGAATATGTCGCAAAAACCCTCGGTTTGCCTCCTGATGAGGCGCGGCGGCTGCAGAAAAAATTCTGGCGGCAGTATGGCACCACGTTAGCGGGTTTAATGGCCGAATATCATGTCGATCCGGGTCCCTATCTGGCGTATGTGCACAATTTTGATGTGTCTCCGTTTATGGGGCCCAACCCCAAACTGCGGGCGCTTTTAGAGGCTCTCCCTCAGCGCAAACTGGTCTTCACCAATGCCTCCTCAGAGCACGCACACAATGTCTTGCGGGTGTTGCAGGTGGAGGATTGCTTCGAGTATGTGATCGGCGTTGAGGAAGTGGATTTCATTCCCAAACCGGACCCCGTTGCCTATGAGAAATGTCAACAAAAGACCGGGGTTGATCCTACACGTAGCATGTTTATCGACGATTTGCCTGAAAATTTGAAGCCAGCCAAGGCGCTGGGCATGGTAACGGTGTTGGTTTCACCGAGTCAGCGGCCCAGATATTCGTTTGTAGACTATCATGTGACGCAGATTGAAGATTTGGCTGTTCTCTTCGGTATTGATTTGCCAGACTAGTCAGGTCAGCTTATATGCAATCGCCGGAACTCAGCATCATTATTGTCAGTTGGAATGTCTGGGAGCATTTGGCTGCATGTCTAAACGCGTTGCCCGCAGCAGCGGCGGGAGTTTCATACGAGGTTATTGTGATCGATAATGCGTCCGAGGATGAGACGGTTCATCGGTTGCAACAACGGTTTCCGCATGTCAGGTTATGGGTCAACGATCACAACCTCTGGTATACTGCGGCGGCCAATCAGGGTTTGGCCATGGCCAAGGGGCGGATGGCGATGCTTTTAAATCCGGATGTATTGCCGCATCCCGGCAGTATTTTAACATTGGTGCAATATGCCAACACTCATCCGGAAGCCGGGTTATTAGGCCCGCGCATAATGCATATCACGGGGAAGGACGATCTTCGCACGGGCCGGGAATTTCCGACTCCGTGGTCAGAAATGGTAGAATGGTCTGGCATCGTACATTGGTTTCCCCTTTCCTGGTTGTTGCAACATTATCGTTTAGGGTATGATAGAACACGAACTTCGGCTGTTCCTTTGCTTTCAGGGGCATGTTTGCTATTTCCAGCACATCTTCCCCCCACGCTGCGACAACTAAATCCCGCCTTTGTCATGTATAGCGAGGATATTGATTTATGCCGGCGCGTTTGGCAAGCGGGCTTGCAATGTGTATTGGTGGCCGAGGCCGAGATGACCCATATAGGCGGTGCAAGCAGCAGCCAGCGGCCAGAAATGACGGCATATCTGGCTATTATCTCAATGAACCGCTATTTTCTCGAATGGGAAGGTGAACGAATTGCCAGACTCCATCGTTTGCTGATTGGCTTTATTGCGTTTTTCAAATCGTTGATATTTTGTTTAACTAGATTGATGGGATATCAAACCCATGGTCGTTGTCAGATGTACCGACAGTTGTTGATCTGGGCGTTTTTTCATCACGATGATTCATTGGCGCAGATCGAGAATCTTTTTGCCTCTTCAATGGCGCTAAGCCCTCATGGTTTCTCCCCCAACCAAAGCTTATGATTCCCTCCAATCCTCTGCCGTTGAATTTGCGGGTGTCAGTCATCATTCCGGCCTATAATGCGGAGCGCGTATTACCACGATGTTTGCTGGCGTTGGAGCATCAAACTTTGCCAGCCGATGAATATGAAGTGATTGTGGTGGATGATGGTAGCCAAGACCAGACCGCGGACATTGCCAGATCGCATGGCGCAAAGGTGTTGCGATTAGAACATAGTGGCCCGGCCGCGGCTCGAAATGCGGGTGCAAACGTCGCTCGAGCGGACATCATTGCCTTCACGGATGCTGATTGTGAGCCGGCGCCAGACTTTCTAGAGCGCTTGCTCGAGCCCTTCGACGCACCAGTGGTCAGTGGGGCCCGTGGGGTTTATCGCACTCAACAGAAGTCCCTAGTCGCTCGTTTTGTGCAACTAGAATATGAGGAGCGCTATCAACGTATCGCTCGATTCGATGCAGAACATGGGGGCGTTGATGCTCTGGATACATCGTATGCGGCCTATCGACGGCGCATCTTTTTGGAGGAGGGGGGATTTGACGCGCGCTATCGACATGCTGCCGGGGAGGACCATGAATTTTCTTTTCGGCTGGCCAGGAAGGGATATCAATTTCGATTTATTGCTGCTGCAGCCGTGTATCATCGACATGTCGAAAGTCCGGTGCACTATGCGCACCGAAAATTCCGAATTGGCTATTGGAAGGCGTTTCTATCTCGGCAGCATCCGGAGTATGCATGGAATGATTCCCATACAACTCCGACCTTGAAAATTCAGATTGGCTTGGCCGCCATCTTGCCTGCATTATTAATGGCATGGCTTTTGTGGCGGCCTATGGGGTTGGTAGTAACGGGGTGGTTCGCCATATTTCTTGGAAGCGCATTTCCCCTGCTAAAATTGATTTATAAACGGGATAAGCCCGTGCTTTGGATAGCAATCCCCATGCTTTTCATTCGAGCATATGCCTCTGGTCTCGG
>WFTO01000364.1 GCA_015485435.1 Anaerolineae bacterium
CAATCCCCCCCACTGCACTGCCGCCAGAAGCCAACGTAAGCGTCTCGGCCAAGCCCTTGCTCATCTCTTCCAGGCTGGCGGCCAGATAACGCGAAGCGTGGCTAAGCCCGCGCGACGAGATATGTTCACCCGACGCCCCATGCCCAACGCTCACAGCCTCCTCGTCTGCAGACATCTCGCCATCCCAGGGAAGATACCATTCCGGCATCCAATCCGCCCCTGGGCCACGAGACCAAGCGCTCAAAAAGGCCTTTTCTACGCCAAACGCCACAGCATAAGGCAGATAGTTGGCCAATATCTCCTGCGCGGGTGGGACATCTTTCATCTTCTTCAATTCAAGCAGATATCGCCGAAAGGCGCGCCAACGAGCAGACTCAGCCCGCCCGCTGGCCGAGCGAGGAACCACATAGCGTTTGCTTGCATGGACCCCTAACCCCAGAAAAAAAAGACTGAACGCGGGCCAGAGCATGATCGATTGCGTTCGCACGCCCCAACGCTTGAACACATCCGCAAACGTCAACACGATGACCAACACCCCTGCAACCCATAGGGCATTACCGACCCAAGTGAAATAAGTAATGATTTGCGAGGGCGGCTTGGTGAAGAAGCCCATTTTCACCAGAGCCTCCTCCTGGGCATCGCCGATTCTTCGGATGTGCTTGTAGAACCGCGTTTTCACATCGCTAAGGGTTTTCTCTTGAGAACGCCCCATAAATCCACGCAGGGTCAGGCGTTCGAACTTTGCTAGTCTTTTGGGAAAGCCTGCAACCAACCGATAACGGACATCGCCCGGCTTGTGTTTTCGTTTCGGCAGCTCTTCAATAGTCAACACACCCCGATTGGCTAAATCGAGGATCGTTGCCAGGGTGTGTCGTGGTTTGAAAATGACATCCAACAGCTGGCCGGCCAGCGCTGGGGGCAAATCGGATGGGGGTTCGGCCAGATAAGTCACGCTCATTCCCCCCTCGTCACGCCTGAAGAAGTACCAGATAAGCAACAAAACGAGAAATCCCACAAGCACAAACACGATGCTGCCCAATATGATGACCAGCCTGACGATGGCTTCTTGCTGTTCTAGTTGTTGCTCCCTGATAAGCAACGCTTCCTCTGCAAGTTGCCAGTCGGGAGGGGGGGCCGTGACGGCACCATGAGGCCATTGCACCCGCACCTCAAATGGCACTTGCGGAGGCACGGGTTCAAGAACACGAAACCTCACGGTCCGGTCATCCACCTGCTCTATTTCTGCTTGAACGTAATACGCCCGAGACAGGATTATTTTTGCCGGTGCCATGACCGTCACGGTGGCTTCAGCAATGGCAGAGTCCCGATCAGGGAATATCGCCTTCCACCACAATTGATCGCCCCTCTCATAAATCCTCAGCCCGCCATGAACCTGATAACGGAGCCGAAAGGTGCGGGTCGTATCCTGCACTTCAGGAAAAAACCAGGTAATGCCCACGGCGCCCGGCCCCTCATCCACCACGAAATGGCGGTCTGCAGCTTCGGTCCCCAACTGGTAGGGCCCAGACTCATCCAACACTTGAATGTTATCAATATACGCCAGCCGATCCGTAGGGATTTGCCGAAAACCATACGTGAATGGCCCCCCTTCGAAACGAATTTGCATCACCTCTTCCACAGCGAAAGTGCCATCTTCAAATATCTGTATGGTCACATCCATGCGTTCCCAGTTGATGCGTTTTTCCGCGCTTTGCGTGGGCGTAGGGGGCGTTAAAACCCAAAGCGCCAGGAAAATCGCTCCTAAGCAGATTAGACGTTTGCAAAATGATAAAAAAGTCATTGGATTGGGCATTTACAAGAAGATAGCTTCACGAAAACCGCAATGGACCAGCGCTGACCTCTGCCATCTCATCCATCCACAGGAAGATATGTCCGCATCCATGTTGCCCGAATCAACACAAAAATGCAACTCTGTGAGAGATGCGACACCTTATCTATACATCCTCCGATATGGATGCCGCGTCAACTATTTGGTGAAAGGCTTTCCGGCCAGGGCGCAACGTCACTTCGTAGCGATTTCCATGCAAATAGTACCACGCATACGTCAATGACCTGTTAGGGGTGTGTAAAATCGTTGTAAAATCCTTCATCCCTGACCTTCCCCGGCAAAAAACCCAGACCGGCCTCATACAGAACGGTAACTCATGATTTCTTGACATGGTCTGGCATCAAGCATTCTCATGTATCATGAAGATTTGACGCCAGCTATCTTTCTGGGGCAAACTTAATTCGTTGCAAGGATTTTTTGCATCCATTTTCGTTCCCTGGACCCACTATTCTCATGGATTTGCGCTTGTATTTCCGAATTCTCAAACGTTGGTGGTGGATTCCCGCCGGGTTGGTTGTCTTCACCTTGCTATTATCGATGATCACGCTCAAGCCCTGGCAACCGCGGCCCGTTACATACACCCTCAGCATGTCGTTTAGCGTAGGCGTCAAACCCCAACAGCTTCCTGATCAATTCACCTATGACGGCTACTACACTGCGCTCTCCTCGGAATATCTCGTGGACGATTTCAGTGAACTGGTCAAAGGGTCGGAATTCGCGGCTGCCGTCAGTGAACGACTGCAAGATGAAGGCATCGTTGTCAGTCCTGGCCAAATTCAAGGATCCACACAGACGGGTGAACTCCATCGTATCCTTACGGTCACCTTGTATGATGGTGATCCTGTACGACTAGAAAAGATGGCGGCCGCCGTTGCTGCGACAATGACCGAAGACGCACATCTGTTTATGCCTCGCCTGTTGGAAAATCAAGGCGCAGTTTATCTCATCAATCGCGGGGGAGTGACGCCTATCGGCCCCAGCCTGAAAGAACGCCTAGATATGCCATTGAGACTAATTCTTGCGTTTTTGGCGGGCATTGGGCTTGCATTTCTGGTGAATTACCTCACACCCCGAATTTACACGAGCCGCGATCTCGAGGCCCTTGACCTGGACGTACTGGCTGAGATCCCCAAGTCATAATCGTTTCAACGCCTCAATCGCCTTCGCTTCACACTCTCATAATCTATTTCTGACTCGCCATTGTGTTAAAATAGGCGCTGCCTATCCCACGCTCAATTTACCCCCTCAACAACCATGGAACTCAAAACCTACTGGCAAATTATCAAAAAACGCGGTTGGATTATTGTCGTGGCTGCCATCTTCACGGCAGTAGCCGCATTCGGTTTTAGCCGCTTTCAAGAACCCATCTATCGCGCACAGATTTTGGTCAGCGTTCGACCGGCCCGGGCTGATTTTGGGTTGACCAGCTCGACCAAGGATTTGTTGCGGAACTTCCAAACCAATTTGCTCACCCATCGCATGGCGCAAAAGGTCATCGACCGGGCTCAGCTCGATATGAATAGCTACGAACTTCTGAGTGAAGTCGAGGTCAACCCAGAACCAGATCGTTTTGTCATTGAAATCGTGGCCAAGGATCCCGATCCGCAAACCGCGGTCACGATTGTACAGACCATGGCTCAGATCTTTGTGGATGAACAGGAAGCCTGGAATCAGAAACAAGACAAACGAGACCGTATCGATGTTTGGATCGTTGATGACGCCAGGGACGCCCCTCAGTGGCGCCCCAATCCCAAGTTGAATGCTGTGGCAGGATTGATTTTGGGAGCATTGTTAGGAGCCTTCATCGTCTTCATTATGGAATGGATGGCTTCTCGTTTCATCCGCACCGCAGACGATATGGAACGTTTCGGCATTCGCGTGCTTGGCGCTATTCCTGACGCCAAAAGCGCCGAACGAAAAGCGCAAGCCTGATTTCTCAATCTGCCACCCATCATGGGGTGCGGAGGGCTGCAAGTCAGCTTACGCAGTCTCACCTGCGCCTTGCCCCTGCCGCCAACCTCTATCAACATCGGCGTAAGCGCCTGTCGTCCGAGTTTTCACACTGCTCATTGACCCATTCTCTGGATTTGGAAGATTTATCATGACCAACGATTTGATCACCATCACCGATGCGCAATCTCCACAAGCAGAGGCCTACCGCAGTTTGCGCACGAATCTAGACTTTTACAGCCTGGAAAACCCTTTGCATGCGTTGCTCATCGCCAGCGCCGAACCCGACGATGACAACACCATTGTGCTGGCTAATCTAGGCGTGATCAGCGCCCAGGCGGGCAAACATGTCATCCTTGTGGATGCCGACATGCGGCGTCCGCGGTTACATGAACTCTTTCACTTGCACAACGATCGCGGATTGGCCACGGCATTGACCGAGGAAGGCGCAGATCTACCGATTTTTCCTACTGACATCCCCAATTTGCAAGTCATGCCCGCAGGCCCCACGCCCACCAATCCAGCTGATCTTCTGGCTTCAATGCGCATGAATGATATCTTAACACAGCTCAAGGAACAG